>JBKJPD010000531.1:0-10306 GCA_046595345.1 Pseudonocardia sp. | reverse complement strand
GTCGCCCACGTCGCTCTCGCCGTTCCAGCCCTACTACGTGCACGGCGGGCAGCAGTACCGTTCCCCCTATGCCGGGCTGCCGGACGGCGAGTACATCGCCGCGTGCGTGGCCGACCTGCGGGAGGTGCTCGACCAGTCCGGTGGCGACATCGCCGCGTTCATCGCCGAGCCGATCCAGGGCGTCGGCGGGTTCACCTCCGGCCCGGACGGGCTGCTGGGCGCGTTCGCCGCCGTACTGCGGGAGCACGGCATCCTGTGGATCTCCGACGAGGTGCAGACCGGCTGGGGACGCACCGGCGAGCACTTCTGGGGTTGGCAGGCCGCCAGAAAAGATCATCCAGCGGCGACCCCCGACATCGTCACCTTCGCGAAGGGCATCGGGAACGGGCTGTCGATGGGCGGGGTGATCGCACCCGCCGCCATCATGGACTCGTTGGGCGCAAACTCGATCTCGACGTTCGGCGGGTCGCCGCTCACCTCCGCCGGGGCGCTCGCGAACCTGCGCTACCTGCTCGACCACGACCTGCAGGCCAACGCCGCCCGCCAGGGCCCGACGCTGATCGACGGGCTGCGAGCGGTGACCAGCCCGATCGTCGGCGATGTCCGCGGCAAGGGCCTGATGATCGGCGTCGAGCTTGTTCGACCCGGCACGGGCACGCCGGGCGACCCGGCCCCCGAGCTGGCCACGGCAGTGCAGGAGGCGTGCAAGCGCCGCGGCCTGCTCGTCGGCAAGGGCGGCCTGCACGGCAACGTGCTGCGCATCGCCCCACCCCTGACCCTGACGGCCGACGAGGCCGCCGAGGGCCTCGCCGCCCTCGTCGCCGCCATCGAGGAGGCCGGCCCCGTTTCCGTCCCACCGCACCCCGAGGGGTCCCTGCCGTGAGCCGCACCCTGATCCGCAACGGGCTGGTGATCACCGCGTCCGACGAGACGGCCGCCGACGTGCTCATAGAGGACGAGCGGGTGGTTGCGCTCGCCAGTGCCTCGCACGCCGAGAACTGGTCCGCCGACACCGTCATCGACGCCACCGGGAAGTACGTCATCCCCGGCGGGGTCGACGCGCACACCCACATGGAGCTGCCGTTCGGCGGCACGTTCGCATCCGACACGTTCGAGACCGGCACCCGCGCCGCAGCCTGGGGCGGCACCACCACGATCATCGACTTCGCCGTGCAGTCGATGGGCGCAACGCTGCGCGCGGGCCTCGACGCCTGGCACGCGAAGGCCGAGGGCGAGTGCGCCATCGACTACGCATTCCACATGATCATGGCCGACGTGAACGAGGGCTCGCTCAAAGAGATGGAGGCCCTCGTCGGCGAGGGGATCACCAGTTTCAAGCTGTTCATGGCCTACCCCGGCGTGTTCTACAGCGACGACGGCAAGATCCTGCGCGCGCTGCAGAAGGGCGCCGAGACCGGCGGGCTGATCATGATGCACGCCGAGAACGGCATCGCGATCGACGTGCTCGTAGAGCAGGCGCTGGCCCGCGGCAACACCGACCCGCGCTTCCACGGCGTCGTGCGGCACGCGCTGCTGGAGGCCGAGGCGACCCACCGGGCGATCACGTTGGCGCAGGTGGCCGGGGCACCGATCTACATCGTGCATCTCTCCGCCACCGAGGCGCTGGCCGAGGTGACCAGGGCCCGCGCCGAGGGCGTCAACGTGTTCGCCGAGACGTGCCCGCAGTACCTGTACCTGTCCACCGACGACCTCGCGCGGCCCGGGTTCGACGGCGCCAAGTACGTCTGCTCGACGCCGCTGCGGCCCGCAGACCACCAGGCGGCGCTGTGGCGGGGGCTGCGCACCGACGACCTGTCGGTGGTCTCCACCGACCACTGCCCGTTCTGCTTCACAGGCCAGAAAGACCTCGGGATGGGCGACTTCTCCAAGATCCCCAACGGCCTGCCGGGCGTCGAGACCCGGATGGACCTGCTGCACCAGGCCGTCCTCGACGGCCACATCGGACGCCGCCGCTGGATCGAGCTCGCCTGCGCCACCCCGGCGCGAATGTTCGGGCTCTACCCGCGCAAGGGCACGATCGCTCCGGGCTCCGACGCCGACGTGGTGATCTACGACCCGAACGCCGTTCAGGTGCTCGGCGCCGAGACGCACCACATGAACGTCGACTACTCCTGCTACGAGGGCCGCACCGTCACCGGCAAGGCAGAGACGGTGCTGTCGCGTGGCCGGGTGATCGTCGATCGCGGGGAGTACCTCGGGTCGAAGGGCCACGGGCGCTACCTTCGCCGCGACACCTGCCAGAACCTCCGCTAGCGGTCATCGCCCTTCCCGAGGAGTAGGCAGTGGACATCGGGCTCGTCCTGCAGACCGACCCGCCCGCGTCGGCCGTCATCGACCTGATGGTGCGCGCGGAGGAGCTGGGGTTCAGCCACGGCTGGACGTTCGACTCCCACGTGCTCTGGCAGGAGCCCTACGTCATCCACTCGCGCATCCTGGAGCGGACGTCGCGGATGATCGTCGGGCCGATGGTGACCAACCCCGGCACCCGTGACTGGACGGTCATCGCGTCGCTGCACGCCACGCTCAACGACATGTTCGGCAACCGGACGATCTGCGGCATCGGCCGCGGCGACTCCGCGATGCGCATGCAGGGCCGGCCGCCGACCACACTGGCGCGGCTCGAGGAGTCGATGCACGTGATCCGGGAGCTGGCCTGCGGGCGGGCGGTGGACCTCGGGGGCACCACGGTGCAATTTCCGTGGGTGCCCGAGGGGGCATCGCTGCCGATATGGATGGCGGGCTACGGACCCAGGGCACTCGACCTCGTCGGGCGCTGCGCCGACGGGTTCATCCTGCAGCTCGCCGATCCCTACCTCGTCGAGTGGACGGTCAAGACCGTGCGTTCCGCGGCGGAGGCCGCGGGCCGCGACCCGGCCGCGATCACCATCTGTGTCGCGGCGCCCGCCTACGTCGACGACGACGTCGCGCACGCCAGGGATCAATGCCGCTGGTTCGGCGGGATGGTCGGCAACCACGTCGCCGACCTGGTGACGCGCTACGGCGAGGCCTCGGCGGCGGTCCCGGCGGCGCTCACCGGCTACATCAAGGACCGCGCCGGCTACGACTACTCCCACCACGGCCGCGCCGGGAACCGCTCCGCCGACTTCGTGCCCGACGAGGTCGTCGACCGCTTCTGCCTGCTCGGCCCCGCCGCCGCACAGCGGGACAAGCTGGCGCAGCTGACCGAACTCGGCGTGGACCAGTTCGCGATCTACGCCATGCACGACGCGCAGGCCGCCACCATCGAGGCGTACGGCGCGGAGGTGATCCCGCGCCCATGACCGGAGGTCAGTGCACCGTGACCGGATCGCCGTCCCGGATCGTGCCGCACTCCAGAACTTCCGCGTAGAGACCCGCGCACGGCAACACACCGAAGCCCGGGACGTCCACCCGGTTCTCGGCCAGCGGCACGCGCACCGCATGCAGGGCGCGTGGCAGATCGCCGTGCTCCAGCGTCGGCACCGCACAGCGCGGGGTGGGCAGGATGCCGCGCAACCGCACCTCGCCGACCGTGATCTCCCGGCCGACCCAGTCGTTCTCGGCGAACGCCGCGGCCGACGGGATGTCGACCACCAGGTTCGGGCGGTAGCGCACCGCCTCGGTGCCGATCCGCGCGAGGGTGGCGGTGGTGATCAGGTGCACGGGCGCGTAGTCGACGAACGTGCCGCCCGGGGAGCCCTGCGCGATCTCCAGGGTCTCGAAGGGAACGTCGGCCTCGACGCCGTGGTCCAGCACGTCCTCCGGCGCCGGACGCTCCACGATCGCCCCGGCCGGCCGGGTGTCGGAGAGCTTCACGGCCCGGCCGAGCAGAGCGGACAGCACCCCGTCGATACCGTCGTCGGTGGCTCCGATGCTGCGGCCGTCGGGCAACGTGATTCTCACCGACGGTCCGTCAGCTGCCGCGGAGAGGTGCAGCAGATGTCGCCACAGCCGCGGGTGCTTGGCGGTGGCCACCCGGCCCGTCGCGGTGTCGATCAGGGCCAGGGCGCGGTCGCCCTCGACCCCACCGGCGACCATCACCAGCTCGATGACGTCCTCACCGAGCATCGACTTGACCGGGAAGCGGTGCAGCGCCGTGACCACGCCGACCGTCACGCCAGGCCCTGCGCCTTCAGCCACTCGGTTGCGAGCTGGGCGTCGGTCAAGGTCTTCTCGCCCTGCTTCACATTGAGTGTGAGCAACTCCTGCTGAGTCAGCTTCGCCGACACCCCGTTGAGCGCCTCGGCCGTGGCGCCCGTCGCCTTCGCCTTGTTGATCAGCGGCACGATGTTCTGGGCCGGGAAGTTGTTCTTCGGGTCCTCGAGGGTCACGAAACCGTTCGCCGGTAGCGCCGGGTCGGTGGTGAACAGGTCGGCTGCCTGGATGGCGCCGTCCTTCAGCGCCGTGACCGTGAGCGGGCCACCGGTGTCGAGGGCTTTGAACTCCTTGAATGTGCAGTTGTAGTTCTTCTTCATGCCCGCGATGCCGTACGCCCGCTCCTGGAACTGCGTCGGACCGCCGAAGACGATCTCCCCGCAGAACGGGGCGATGTCCAGAATCGACTTGGCGTTGTACTTCCGCGCCGTTTCCGCGGTGACGGTGAACGCGTCCTTGTTCTCCGCCGCGGCCTGCTTCAGGACGGTCAGGTTCGGCGGCACCGCGGCCTGGAGCGCCTTGTATACGTCCGTGGGCGACGACTGGGTGGACGCCGGGTCGAGGTAGCGCAGCAGGTTGCCGTTGTAGTCGGGCACCACGTCGATGGAGCCGTCCTTCAGCGCGACGAAGTAGACCTCGCGCGCGCCGAGGCCGAACTTGCGCTCGACCCGCACACCCTTCGCCTCCAGCGCCTGGGCGTAGATCTCGCCGAGCAGCTGATTCTCGGGGAACTGCTCGGAGCCGACACGGACGACGTCGGCCGCGGCCTGGCCGGCTCCGGCGCCGGTCGGGGCCAGCGGGCCGCCACCACCCCCTCCGCAGGACGTCAGTAGCAGCAGACCGGCCAGTCCGGTCGCCAGTGAGACCAGGGTGCGCTTCATCGGGAGTCAGCTCCTGCCATGTGCGGAACGGGGTGCTTCCGGCTCTCGAAGAGAACGGAAGGTTCGGTGGGGCCGACGGCCGCGCGGCGGCCGGCGGACTCCGTGGACCGCAGGCCCGGGGAGACGACCAGCCGCTGCACGCCGGCGAGTACGGCCTCGACGACCAGCGCCAGCGCCGCGACGAGCACGGCACCGGCGGCCATCTGCGTGTAGTCGAGGATGCCCAGCCCGTCGATGAGGAACCGGCCGAGGCCGCCGAGGCTCACGAACGCGGCGATCGCGGTGGTCGCGATCACCTGGAGCGTGGCGGTGCGCAGGCCGCCGATGAGCAGCGGCAGCGCGTTGGGCAGCTCGACGCGCAGCAGGATATCGCGCTCGTGCATGCCCATACCGCGCGCCGCGTCCACGACTGAGCGGTCGACGTTACGCACGCCCGCGTAGGTGCCGGCGAGCAACGGCGGGACCGCGAGCAGCACCAGCGCGACGGTGACGGGCAGCAGGCCGATGCCGGCGACATAGACGAGCAGGATCAGAACACCGAGCTCGGGCAGCGACCGCAGCGCGTTGGCGGCTCCGACCACGAGGAAGCCCCCGCGGCCGGTGTGTCCCACCAGTGCGCCGATCGGAACCGCGATCACGATGGCGATGGCCAGGGCCAGCCCGCTGTACTGCAGGTGCTCGAAGAGCCGGTTGGGCACGCCCTTGGTGCCGGTCCAGTGCGCCGGGTCGGCGAACCAGGCGACGACCTCGGAGAACAGGTTCATCGCCATCCCCCGCTGCGCTCGGTCGGCGTCGCCGCGAAGCGCTGCCGATGGTTCGTGGGCCCGCTCACCGGCCCCTCGTCTCACCGGCGGCGACCCAGGGCGAGGCGACCTTCCCGACGACGACGAGCAGCGCATCGAACACGAGCGCGATGACCACCACGAGCACCACCCCGGTAAGGATCTCGACCCCGTTGTTGCGGATGAAACCGTCGGTGAAGTAGTACCCGAGCCCGCCCGTGCCGATCAGGGCGCCGACCGCGACGAGGGAGATGTTGGTGACCGTCGCGACCCGAAGCCCGGCGACGAGCACCGGCACCGACAGCGGCAGCTCGACCTGCGCGAACCGCCTGCCGGGCTTGTACCCCATCGCGGTGGCGGCCGCGACGACCATGCCGGGCACCGCGGCCAGCGCGTCGGCGACCGACCGGACCAACAGTGCGGTGGTGTAGACGGCCAGCGCGACGATGACGTTGAGCGGGTTCAGGATCTGCGTGCCCAGGATGGCGGGGAGCACGATGAACAGGGCCAACGACGGGATCGTGTAGAGCAGCCCGGCCATCGGTACGAGGATCGCCCGCGCCGGGCGGGAGCGGGTGGCCAACCAGCCCAGCGGTACGGCCAGCAGTAGCCCGATCACCACTGGCAGCAGCGCGAGTACGAGGTGCTCCCCGAACCGGCTGACGATGCCGGCGCTGTTGTTCGGGATCCAGCCCCAGTTCACGCGGCCGCTTCCTCGCGACGGGCGTTCGCGAGCGCGGTGAGCACGTCGTCGGCGGTGATCGAGCCGACCACCGCGCCGGAGCCGTCGACAGCCACACCCAGCCCGGACGGCGACGACAGCGCCGCGTCCAGGGCACCGCGCAGCGAGTCGGCCTCGGTGTCGTAGAGCGAGCCCCCGGCGACGAGCGCGCCCGTGTCGATCGGGCCGTCCACGGCGACGTGCAGCCAGCCCTGCGGGTGCCGGGCATCGTCGACGACGAGCGTCCAACCGTCGCGGGCCGCGGCGCGCACCTGCTCTCCGGTGGCGTCGGGCGCGACCGTCGACAGCTGGCCGACCGGCAGCCCGTCGGCTGGCAGGAAGCCCAGCCCGCGGTAGCCGCGGTCGCGCCCGACGAAGCCGTCGACGAACTGGTCTGCCGGGCGGGCGAGCAGGTGGCCGGGCTCGTCGTACTGCGCGAGCAGTCCGCCGGTGCGGAATACCGCGACCTTGTCGCCCAGCTTGACTGCCTCGTCTATGTCGTGGGTGACGAAGACGATGGTCTTGCCCAGCTCGGACTGCAGCCGCAGCAGCTCATCCTGCAGGTTCTCCCGGACAACCGGGTCGACGGCGCTGAACGGCTCGTCCATCAGCAGGATCGGCGGGTCGGCGGCCAGTGCGCGGGCCACGCCGACGCGCTGCTGCTGGCCACCGGAGAGCTGCGCGGGATAGCGCTTGGCCATCTCCGGAACGAGCCCCACCAGCTCCATGAGTTCGGCAGCGCGTGCGCGTGCCCTGGCCTTGCCCCAGCCCAGCAGCAGCGGGACGGTGGCGACGTTGTCCAGAATTGTGCGGTGCGGGAACAACCCGGCCTGCTGGATGACGTAGCCGATGCCACGACGCAGCTCGGCGGCGTCGCTGGTCATGATGTCCTGGCCGTCGATCAGGATGGTTCCGCCGGTGGCCTCGACCATCCGGTTGATCATCCGCAGGGACGTGGTCTTGCCACAGCCCGACGGCCCGACGAAGACTGTGATCTTCCCGGCGTCGACACTGAGATCAAGGGAATCGACCGCCACGGTGCCATCGGGGAAGCGCTTGGTCACGCCTCGGAACTCGATCATCCGAGGGACCTCCGTGTTCGCCGACGGCCACCTGCTGGTCACCGCATCCCACCAGGCTAACCCGATCGCGGGACTTGAGCGACCGACCGTGATGGGTTCGCGACCGATGGGCCCAACCCGCCTCGGCCCACATCGTCCGAACGGACCTCGGATACCGCCATCAGCCTTACAGCTTCCTGCGGTGAATGCATCGCCCAGCCGGAGCAACCCGCCTACCGCGGCCTCGACGCGGGGGTGGCCAGCCGGCCCCCCGCGAGCAGCTCACGCAGCGCGGCCGCGGGCAGCGGGCGCGCGAACAGCCAGCCCTGAAAGGCGTCCACGCCGATGCCCCGCAGCACGTGGAACTGCTCCGCGGTCTCGACACCCTCCGCCACCGTGGTGCGTCCCATCGCCCGCGCCATGTCGACGACGGCCCGCGCGACGGCGAAGTCCGCGGGGTCGTCGGCGATGCCGATGACGAACGCGCGGTCCACTTTGATCATCTGCGCGGGGAGCTCCTTGAGCCGGCCGAGCGAGGAGTACCCGGTGCCGAAGTCGTCGACGGCGAACCGGACGCCGCACTCCACGAGCTCGGCCATCGCGGCCAGCGCGTGCGGGGGCAGCGCGACGAGGCTGGTCTCCACCAGCTCCAGCACCAGCCGGTTCCACGGCAACCCGCCGACCTCGACGGCCTCGATGACAGCGGAGAGGAAGTCCACGTCACCGGGCAGCAGCCCCGCCAGGTTCACCGCGACCGCGGGGCGCTTTCCGCGGTGTTCCGGCCAGGTCGCGGCCTCGCGGACGGCGGTGCGCAGCACCCACAGGTCCAGGTCGCGCAGCAGCCCGCTGCGCTGCGCCACCGGCAGGAAGTCGTTGGGCGCGATGAGTCCGCGCTCCGGGTGCGGCCAGCGGACCAGCGCCTCCGCGCTGAGCACAGTGCCGTCAGGGCCGACGACCGGCTGGTACTCCAGCACCAGCCCGTCGCCTGCGATGGTGGCTTTGAGCTCCGCCTCCAGCTCCAGCGCGCCGGTCGCCGAACTCACGACGCCGTCAGTGGCCGTACCGATTCCGCCGCGGCACTGCCGCCGCTTGACGTCGTGCATCGCGACCTCGGCGAACCGCAGCAGGTCCGCGGCCCGCACCTCGCCCGTCGGCACCGGCGTCGCGATGCCCACCGACGCCGTCATCTGCACCGGCCGGCCACGCACCGTGATCGTGGTGCGCAGCAGGCCGGCGACGATGCGGGCGAACTGGTCGGGCCCGCCGACCTCGGCGTGGTCGGCGCAGATCACCACGAACTCGTCACCCGACAGGCGCGCCGCTGTGCAGCCCACCGGCAGCTCCCGCTGCAGCCGCGCCGCCAGCGTCACCAGCAGCTCGTCGCCCGCCTCGTGCCCCAGCGATGAGTTGACGCGCGCGAAGTCGTCGAGATCGCCGCACACCACGGCGACGCGATCGCGCCCCGGGCCGGCGAGCAGCCGGTCCACCAGCTCGATCGACGCGGCGCGGTTGGGCAGCCGGGTCAGCTCGTCGACGGTGCCGGCGCGGCGCAGCAGGTCGGCGGCCCGGCGACGCTCGGAGATGTCGGTGCACACGAGCAGCCAGAACCAGGCGCCGTCGTCGGTCGAGGTGACCGACACCGCGAGCTCGCACCACACCGTCGTGCCGTCGCCGCGGCGCAGCGGTGCGGCCTCGATCCGGTAGCCGAACCGCGCCCCCGGCGGCACCGGCCGCAGCCAGCCGGGCAGATCGCCGACGCGCAGCACCTCCACGGGCAGATCGGCGTCGAGCACGCCTGCCGCGGTACCCCTCAAGCGCTCCAGCGGCACGTCCAGCAGTGCACACAGACCCTCGTTGGCATCGACGATCCGACCCGAGGGGTCCAACAGTGCGACCCCGCACGGCATCAGCGCCATCAGGTCGGCGAACCATCGTCCCGCATTCCGTGCGCGACCCTCGGCGGGTCGATGCGCGGTCAGGTCCCGCACGACGCCGACCAGCCGGACCGGCGCGCCGTCGGGCGCGCACTCCACCTCGGCACGGCAGCTCAACCGCCGCTCACCCGGCAGCCGGAGCTCGGCGTGATGGTTCCCGCTGCTGACACCCACGCGCAGCCCGTCGCACAGCAGTGCCACCTGGTCGCCCTCCACCGGGCCGGCGCCGGTCTCGGGATCGAGCCCGACCGAGCGGTAGAGCTCGTCGAGGGTGTCGCTGCGGTACAACATGCCGGTATCCAGCTCGAAGCTCCACGTCCCGACGCCTGCCAGCCGCTCCAACTCCGCGGTCCAGCTCCGGTCGGCCGACCGCGTCCCGTCGGGAACGACCGTCGCGCCGGCGTCGGTCGCAGGGTCCAGCTCCACGAGGACGGCCACGGTGAGCTCGTCGACGGACAACCCGTCCCCCGTCCCCCAGCGGACGACCCGGACGCGCACCAGACAGCCGTCGGACCGGACCAGACGCGCGTCGGTGTCGGGGCCGACGACGAGCTGGGCCAGGCGCATGCCGTACAGGTCGGGCTCGTCGGAGCTGCCGGCGGGAGCGGCCAGGCGCAGTAGCGCGGCGTTGGCGCGGACGACGCGGTCCGCGCGGTCGTAGACCAGCGCCGGCGCGAGGGGCAGGCGCACGGTGTCCGCACCACCGGCCCCCGGCCCCACCGGCACATCACCATGAGCCCGCTCCCCGAACATGAACTCCCGGTCGGCGGGG
>JBKJPD010000464.1:0-4897 GCA_046595345.1 Pseudonocardia sp. | reverse complement strand
AGGAACGCCTCGATCAGCGGCATCGTGAAGGTGACGGCGAAGGTGGGCGGGGCGACGAGGTCGGGGAAACCGGCGGCCCGGGCGGCGTCGAGGTCATGACACACGAGAGCGCGCTCGCCGATGGCGAGGGCGAACTCACGAATCTTCTCCCGGCCGACCAGGTACGGACTCGACATCGGCAGCGTTCTGCCGACGAAAGAGGCGTCTGGCACGCTCAGCGAGTCTCGCGGTGCTCTTTGTGGGTACCGCAGTTCGAGCAGAACTTCTTGACGGCGAGCCGGTCGGGATCGTTCCGCCGGTTCTTCTTGGTGATGTAGTTACGGTGCTTGCACTGCTCGCACGCCAGCGTGATCTTCGGCCGGACGTCTGTGGCCTTGCCCATCGCGGGTGCCTCCTGCTTGCTTGAACTCTGACATGCCGGAATCTCGGACATGCTGATGATCTGGGACGGTGTAGCGGTGGCCGGACTTGAACCGGCGACACAGCGATTATGAGCCGCTTGCTCTACCAGCTGAGCTACACCGCTTCGCGAGGCTGGTCATACCAGCTCGCTGAGCCCCTTTACGGAATCGAACCGTAGACCTTCTCCTTACCATGGAGACGCTCTGCCGACTGAGCTAAAGGGGCGACCGACCGCACGGATGGTCTCCCCCCGAGCGGCCCCGACAATGCTACACACCGCCGGGACTGGGGCGGAAATCGGTACCGCCCTAGTCCCTGAGCTGCGAAAACATGCCGATATCCGGCGTCATCCCCTCCCGGCGTTCGGATAAGGGAGCAGCGCCATCTCGCGGGCGTTGCGGATCGCCGTGGCAACCTGGCGCTGCTGCTGTGGCGTCAGGCCAGTCACCCGCCTGGCGCGAATCTTGCCGCGGTCGGAGATGAACTGACGCAGGAGCGCCACGTCCTTCCAGTCGACCTCGGTGATCCGCTTGGCATGGAACGGGTTGACCTTGCGCTTGACCGGACGAACCTGCTTTGGGGCCATGTCAGTGATCCTCCCTGAAATCGACGTGCCAGTGGACTGCCCGATCGTACGTGCGCAGCGACATCCGGGGCGCACCTCGTCGCCCGCCGGGCCCGTACTTCCTCAAAAACGACATCTGTTCTCATCTGCACCCTCGCCCCGGACGCCGCCGTGCCACAGCAGGATCTGCGTGACATCGGCCCGGGTCATGGGCCCGGCGTGGTCCACCGCAGGCTCTGCCGGGGCGACGAAGAGGTGACTACCACGCTGGAAACGGCCCGCGGTTGTGTCTCCTGGACCTGTTGGAGGACCTGCCCCCAACCGTCCGGACTCGGACGGATCCTACTGCACCTGTTGTCGACGCCGGTTCCTGGCTCGACGATGCCGATGGCCGGGACGGTCCCCACGGCGGCGAGGTTCCTCGAGCGGGAGCTGCGCTCCTCCACCCGCGACACCTGTTGAACTACCGATCTCCACGATCGGGTGGCCTCGCGGCTAACGCCGGACGGACCGGTTGCGATAGCTCATTCGTACGGAAACCCGGCACGCGCGCACCGGGACCGGACGTCCGGTCGTCACCCGCCCTCGGTGACGCGCTAGCCCTCCGCTGTCCCCTGCTCCCGAACCCGGAGGCTCCGCCATGTCCGTGTCCGTGTGCTGCGCAGTCCTGAGCCCCGACGCTCTGAGTTCGGCCGCCCGACCGGCTGTGCCCGCCCCCGCGTACACAGCGGGGAGGCACCGGCGCACCGAGACCGCGGGCACCGGTGTCAGTCGCGCTGTCGAGGTGCTGGCCCAGCTGGGCAATCTCGTAGCGGCAGCTTCGCTGCTGCTGGTGGCCACTGCGGCTACCTTGCTCGTGCACAGCATGCCGATCAACGACGTGCCGACCCTCACGGTCACGTTCGACCACAGCGGGCGCTGAGCACGCCGGACCCAGGGCTGGGTCAGGCGGCGTCGGCCTGGGCCAGCGGCGACGTGAGTACGTGCCCGACCAGTCTCATCACGAGTCGGCTACCGCCGAGCCGGTAGCCGAACTCTTCCCAGGAGAGCAGTTCTCTGGCGAGCAGCTCACCGACCGGGCCGGGGTAGAGCCGCGTCACCCGGAAGGGGGCTGCACGCAGCCGCATCTTCTCGTGATGATCCATCGGTACCGGAGTGGGTTCAGGCGTCATGGGCAGTGGATTCATTACGACTCACCTCCGCGGTGCGTTGCGGGGCCCTCAGCGCTGAGTCGCCACCTGTGGAAATTCGATCGTGGACGGCCGGTGTGACCATCGCGTGACATTGCACGTGCGGAGTGACCGACATCTCACTCTCCGCAGGTGTCATGCGCAGTTGCCTGAACGATCGACCTGACGGGGGATTACCCCGGTCGACGCATCTCAAACTTCGGCCTGCCCTAACGTGATCGTCATGGAGCGCACCCGTGACCTGCTCTGGTCCGACGTCGACCACGTCTACGCCGCGATCCTCGCCCACCCGTTCCTCACCGGGCTCACCGACGGCACGCTGCCGCGGGAGTCGTTCCGGCACTACATCGAGCAGGACGCGCACTACCTGCGCGGCTACGCGAAGGCACTCGCGCTGTGCGCAGCGAAGGCGCCCGACGACCACACCACCGTCATGTTCGCCGAGCACGCCGCAGGCGCCATCGCCGCCGAGCGGGACCTGCACGCCAGCCTGATGGTCGAGCTGGGGTCGAGCCCGGAGCAGGCCCGGACCGAACCGATCTCGCCGACCACGCAGGCCTATGTCAGCTATCTGCTCGCCACCGCCTACGGCGGGTCCTTCGCCGAGGCCGTGGGCGCAGTGCTCCCCTGCTATTGGATCTACGCGCGCGTCGGCGACGAGCTACTCGCCCGCAGTTCCCCCGACCCTCTCTATGCCCGCTGGATCGCGATGTACGGCGGTGCGGATTTCCAGGGCGTCGTCGACGCGGTCCTCGATGTCACCGACCGGGTCGGCGCGGGACTGTCGAGCGGCGAGCTGACGCTGATGCGGCGCCACTTCACCACGACCTCGCGCTACGAGTGGATGTTCTGGGACGCGGGGTACCACCGGGAGGCCTGGCCCATGTAGCGGGTCAGCGCTGGTCCAGGCGGTCGGGGATGACGAAGTGCAGCACCGCCCCCACCACGGCCACCACGATCGCACCGACGAACGCCGGCCCGAAACCGTCCACGGTGAACGGCAGACCCACACCGTCGGCGATGAACCCGACGAGCATGAACAGCAGCGCGTTCACGACCAGGCCGACCAGCCCGAGCGTCAGCACGTAGAACGCGCAGCCGAGCGTCTTGATCAGCGGCTTGATCGTGGCGTTGACCAGACCGAAGATCAGTGCGACCACGACGAGGGTGCCTACCCCGGTCGCGGTGGTGCCGGCGGTGTTGGCGATGCCCGGGACGATCCGGGTGGCGATCCAGAGGCTCACGGCGATGACCGCGACCCGCAGGACGAAGGCGAGCGCGTTGGACATCAGTCCACCAGCGCCTGGTTCACCAGCGCGCGCAGCGCTGACCGGATGGGATACGTGCTCGACGGCACGAGCTGCGTGAAGAACATGGCGGTGGTCTCCTCGACGGGGTCGACGGTGAATGCAGTGCTCGCGAGACCACCCCAGGCGTACTCACCGGCGTTGCCGAGCACCTTACCGGCGGCCGCGTCCGTCACGACGGAGAAGCCCAGGCCGAACCCGACACCGCGGAAGGACGACTCCGCGAAGATCGGGCGGCCGAAGTTCTCCAGGTCGACGCCGCCGGGCAGGTGGTTGCGGGTCATGTAGGCGAGGGTGCGCGGCGACAGCAGCCGCGCACCGTCGAGCTCGCCACCGCGCAGCAGCATCTGCGTGAAGCGGTGATAGTCCCCGGCCGTGGCGACGAGCCCGCCGCCACCGGACAGGAAGCTCGGGACGCCGACGGCGGCGTCACCGATCGGGGTGCGGCGCAGGCCACCGGCCGGATTCGGGGTGTAGAGCGTGGCGAGCCGCCCCACGTCGTCGGGGCCGACGGAGAATGCGGTCTCGTCCATCCCGAGCGGGCCGAGGATCTCCGCGGTGAAGAACGCGTCGAGCGACTGCCCGGACGCGACCTCGACGACCCGACCCAGCACGTCGGTGGCCACCGAGTAGTTCCATTCCGAGCCCGGCTCGAACAGCAGCGGAATCCCGGCCCACGCATCGCACGCCGCCGCGAGGTCCATGCCACGCGGGACTCCGAGGTCGAAGCCCTCTGCCCGGTACATCTCGTCGACGGGATGGGCGTGATGGAAGCCGTAGGTGAGCCCGGCGCAGTGAGTGAGCAGGTGCCAGATGCGCATCGGCTCGGTGGCCGGAGCGGTGCCGGGGTTGGCCGCGGACCCGGAGCGGTAGACGCGCAGGTCTGCGAACGAGGGGATGTAGCGCGACACCGGGTCGGTCAACTCGATGGCACCCCGCTCGTAGAGCATGAGCGCAGCCACTGAGGTGATCGGCTTGGTCATCGAGTAGATGCGCCACAGCGTGTCGTCGGCGACAGGGCGGCCGGTGTCCAGATCGGCGAGCCCGTGATGGACCAGGTGCACGACCCGACCGCGGCGCGTGACCGCGACCGTGAACCCGGCGAGCCGACCGTCGTCGACATAACGGCGGAAGTGCGTGTCGATGCGCCGCAAGCGATCGGCGTCGAAACCCACGTCTGCCGGTTCGGTGTCCATTTTGAGTTCGGCCACGGCGTCGATGCTACTCGGGGGCGATCATCGGGTCCGCGAGAGAAGTTCCTGACGCGGCGAAGCCCCCAGCGGCGTCGACGACGACGAGCACCCGGTCCTGCCCGGCGTCGCCCTCGCCGGTCTGCGGCGGAGAGAAGTCGACGGACCCGCCGCGCGGCACCGATCCCGCGTCGATCGCGGTGCCCGTGTCGGCACCCGGTCAGACGTCGCAATCGTCACTCG
>JBKJPD010000436.1:0-4119 GCA_046595345.1 Pseudonocardia sp. | reverse complement strand
GGATCGGGGTCGTGGTCGGGGTCGTGGTCGGGGTCGTGGTCGGGGTCGGGGTCGGGGTCGGGTCGACCGGCGGCTCCTGCACGGGCAGCCGGACCACCGGCGGTTCCGTGGTGGTCGGCGCAGGGCGACGCGTAGTGGTGGGGGTGCGCCGTGGCTGCTCCGCCGTCGTCGTCGGAGCTGCCGGGGCGACCTCGGGAACGGACGTCACCACCGGCGCCGGCGCGACCGGGCGCTGGGCCGTGGTGGGCGCCACCGGTCCCGCGACCCCGGCAGTCACCACCGGTGTGTTGATCTGCGCCACTGCCGCGATGCCGCCCAGCGCGCCGACGGTGAGCACGGCCGCCGCGGCTGCCGTGCTGGCGCGATTGTGGGTGCCGGTGCGCCGGATCACGCTGTCCACACCCGGCAACGTGACGGCGGCCGCGAGCTCGTCCTCGAGACGACAGAACTCGCCGGTGATCCGGTCGGCGGCGCCGGTCACCGGTACACCCCCTGCTCGACCCACGGATCGGCCTGGTGGGACCCGCGTGGGGCTTCCGGTGCCAGGCCGGGCACCGCCGGCAGGACCTGGGCCATGCCTGCGGTGACCACTTGCTGGGCCCGGCACAGCCGCGCCTGTACCGAGCCGGGCGTCGCCCGCTCGAGCGCGGCGATCCCATCGAGTGACATTCCGGCCATGTGGAACAGCACCACGCATCGGCGCTCGGCCGCGGGGAGCCTGCCGAGCGCGGAGAGCAGCGCACCGGTGCGCCCGTCGGCGCCGTCGACGACGGAGCGCGGACCCCCGATACCGACACGGGAGAGCACCCGGCGCCAGCTGCGGATGGTGGAGCGGACCGCGATGCGGCGGATCCAGGCGGTCGGATCGGGCGAGCGGCTGATCTCGGCCCAGCTGCGCCATGCCCGGGAGTAGGCGTCCTGGACGACGTCGTGTGCCTCACCCGGATCAAGCGTGATCGCGAACAGCTGCGCGACGAGCCGCTGGTAGTGGGCCTCGAGATGGGCGCCGAAATCCACCCGGAGCTGCGCGGGCGACGGCGCGGGATCGTCCTGGACGACCTCGGCTGCGGCGTAGACCGTGACCTCGGGCTCGACGTCCACGGGGCGGACCTCGTCGCCGGAGTACGGCCGGCAATCGAACAGTCCGCTCACCTTCACGTCCTCCCACCCGTCCGACGACCCGCCTGCTATGACGTTCCGCAATGTCCGCCACACGGACGTGCGGACCCTTCCCTCTATCGTGTCCACAGCGCACTGTGTTTCGCTGCGATGGTCCGCTCAGTGCAACGACGGTACCCACCCAGAGGATGCGGCCCAGGCATCGGCCCCGGGAAGTACCGAGTCGAACCACGACTCCGCAACCTGCACATCACGGGCTGGTTCTGCGTCGTCACCGAACCGCGCCTGCGCCTCGCGCATGACGGAACCGTATTCACCCCGCGCGCCGCCGTCGGCGCGCAGCCAGTCGCGGAACAGCAGCGCACGTCGCCATTGCGGCGAGCCGACCTCACGGATGTGCAGGCGCGCCACCCGCCCGGGATCGGCCGAACCGTGCAGGGGCCGTGCGTGGTCGAACCACGGGAAGCCGGCCTCCTGCAGTGCGTCCCGCACGCCGTCGGCGTCGGCGAGTGCGTCGACGGCGACCTGGAGGTCGATCACGTCCGCGGCCGGCAGGCCAGGAACAGCCGTCGACCCGATGTGCACGACACCACGACCCGACACCCTGGCCACGCGTGCAACCAGTCGGGCCGCCTGCGCCGCCCATCCGGGATCGGGTTCGACGAGGCGTGGGCGCTCCGCCCGGACCGGGTGTCGCAGCCGCAGGTTCTCCTCGAACGTGACGAGTCGGCGGTCCCACAACGCGTCGACGGTCGCGCCGAGATCCGCCGGGCCACCGGAGTTGTCGAGCCAGACGTCGGCGGCGGCCCGCCGCGCGTCGTCGTCGGTCTGGGACGCGATCCGGGCCATGGCATCGGCCTCGGACATCCCGCGCTGGTCGACGAGCCGCCGTACCCGCGTCTCCGCGGCGGCATGCACGACGACGACCAGCGGAAACAGCGAGCCCATCCCAGCTTCGACGAGCAGCGGGACGTCCTGCACCACGATCACATCGGCCGGTGCGGCGGCGATCAGCTCGTCGGAGCGACGGCGGACACGCGGGTGCACTATCCCGTTGAGATGTGCGCGCGCCGCCGCGTCGCGGAAAACGGTGGATGCCAGCGCGGGCCGGTCCAATGCTCCATCGGCGTCGAGCACACCGGAACCGAAGGCGGCGACGATCTCCGCGAGTCCCGCTGTTCCGGGTTCGACGACCTCGCGGGCCAGCACATCGGAGTCGACGAGCAGCGCGCCACGCTCGACCAGCCGCCGTGCGACCGTGGACTTGCCCGATCCGATTCCCCCGGTCAGTCCCACCCGTAGCACGTCAGCCACCGTACCGCGGCTGGATTCCCCGGGAACCGGGAGTGTCAGCGGGCGCCGGCCGCACCCTTGGGATCGACGGGCAGTGGTTTCGGGCCCACCGCGGCGAGCGAGGGAAGCAGCCGCAGGGCCAGGTCGACGAGCACCTCGTCGCCGGAACGGTTGCCGGGCAGCGATCCGGCAGACAGGGATTCGCTGGGAAGCACGATCGTCAACGTCCCGGATCCGTACACGACGAGCAGAACGGTCTCCCGCGGCCTCTCGACGAGGATCGCCGACGCCACGCCGATGGGCAGCTCGCGGCGGTTGCCGTCCTCGATCCGGGCGTTGGTGCGCCACTGCTTCGTCGCCGCCTCGGCGTCGGTGTAGACGGCGCCGTTGAGGTTGAGAACGGCCCGGCCACCGGACCCGCTCGCCGGGCCCGTGTACGCGCAGTCGATGCGTTCGATGCGCCCGACCGCAGGCGCGGGCACACCGATCGTGGTGCGTACTCCGACGGTGTCCAGCGGCATACCCAGCAGGGCCCCCAGATCGGCGACCGCCAGGATCCGACCGCAGTCACGGCCGAGCACCCCTTTGCCATCACCCACGACGGCTTGGGGGACGGACGTGGTTGCTGCGGGGAAGGTGGGCACCGGCGGCCCGGTATCGGCCTCGGCGCCGGAACATGCGGTAGCCAGGAACAGCACCGCCGCCATACCGACTGCGGTGCCGGCAACCCGCCCGCTCCCCCCGCGCATGTGTACACGGTAGGCCGTACACCCGACAGAGGTCACCTGACGCGCCCTCAAGTAACCGAACGCCGCATAACCGTGATACAGCGGCTGGAAACGCCGTTCGGCCCCGACGACCGGTGGTCGTCGGGGCCGAACGGATCAGAACCGCCGGATCAGCCCTCTCGGGCCGGTCCTGGGGTACCGGGGATCACGCCCCGCCGGACAGCTTCTCCCGCAGTGCGGCGAGCTGCTCGTCGCTCGCGAGCGAGCCACCGGACTCGGCCGGAGCACCCGCGCCCTCGGGCGCTGCACCCTCGGACGAGTAGTTGGTGCCGCCGCCGTCGGCTGCCGCCTCGGCCTCGGCCTCGGCCGACTTCTTGAGCTGCGTGATGTGCTGCTCGAAGCGGACGTGTGCCTCGGCGTACTCCTTCTCCCAGGTCTCGCGCTGGGACTCGAAGCCTTCCTGCCAGTCGCCGGTCTCGACGTCGAAGCCCTCGGGGTAGATGTAGTTCCCCTGGTCGTCGTACTCGGCGGCCATGCCGTAGCGGGTCGGGTCGAACTCGGTGTCGACCGTCATGCCCTCGTTGGCCTGCTTGAGCGACAGCGAGATGCGGCGCCGGTCGAGGTCGATGTCGATGACCTTGACCATGGCATCGTCGCCGACCTGCACGACCTGCTCCGGGATCTCCACATGGCGCTCGGCCAGCTCGGAGATGTGCACCAGGCCCTCGATGCCCTCTTCGACGCGCACGAACGCACCGAAGGGGACGAGCTTGGTGACCTTGCCCGGCACGATCTGACCGATCGCGTGGGTGCGGGCGTAGAGGCGCCACGGGTCTTCCTGCGTGGCCTTGAGCGACAGCGAGACGCGCTCGCGGTCCAGGTCGACGTCGAGGACCTCGACGGTGACCTCCTGGCCCACCTCGACGACCTCGGACGGGTGGTCGATGTGCTTCCAGGACAGCTCGGAGACGTGCACCAG
>JBKJPD010000214.1:0-4070 GCA_046595345.1 Pseudonocardia sp. | reverse complement strand
CACACGGGTCAGGCCTTCGCGGACGCTGCGACGATCGTCGCAGATGAGTACCGTCGTCACGACGATTCCTTCCTGCAGCTTCCTGCAGCCGGGTGATATGTCAACCCCCCGTATCGGCGGGTGACCGGCTCACCTTGACACGATCAGGGCCGCTATGTGCCCTCCATCCGGGAGTGTTGCGCCGAGTGGCACCCGTCATGTGGGTGACGTGACTCCGAATGGAGTAATTACATAACCCGGGGCGGGGGTGAACCCACACCAACGCCCCCATCAGGCGCCTGCCAACCGGGTCATTCTGCTCTGGAATGACGCTGAGAGTGGCCGGGGTGGCGTTTCGTCGGCGCGCCGGGTCACTCGACGTGTCGTCTGTCAATCGTTGCGCCGTTCGGGTATCCGCTCGCTTGCGCGACCGGGTACGGGGCGCCGTCGGCCCCATGGACGGGCGGCGCTCCAGGAGGTCGGCCGTAGCGAGCCCCGTACGGCGCGGGCGACCATCCGCACCCGTCGCTCCGTGAGCACTATGCGGGCGGCACGGGCCGCCACCCGGCGGGACGCGGGGATCGACCGGTCTGTGGTGCAACCCACTCAGGCGGAGGCGGCGGCGAGTACGTCCGCGGCTCCGGCCAATGACTCCAGCTCGACGACCCGGAGCGGCAGCACCACGCCGCCCCAGCCGGGCCCCGCGACGAATGTGCGGAACAGCGGCCGGGTGCGCGGCAACCGCCGCAGCAGATCGGGATCGGCGGTCTCCGACAGCTGCGACCACAACACCACTGCGACTGGTGCGGTGCGCCGGATGGCGGCGACGAGAGCGTCGTAGGGCAGGTTGGCCCCCAGCGGTCGGCACTGAACCTGCCGATCTGCCAGCGCGGCCGCCAGCACCACCATCGGCAGCATGTGCTGCTCCCCCGGCATCCCGGCCAGTAGCACCGGACGGACGTCGGGCATCGGGGGGGCGGCGGCGGCGATGTAGGTTGCGAAGGCCCCGATCACGCACTCGCTGAGCAGATGCTCGATCTCGACGCCCGCGCCGGAGTGGCACCAGCGGTCGGCGATGGCGCGCAGCACGGGCCGGGCCACGCTATCCCACGTGGCGTCGACGCCGTCGATGGCGATCGACTCGGCGAGGAGCGTGCGGGCGGCCGTGGCGTCGAGCGCCAACGCTGCCCTGCCCAGGCCCCGCGCGCGGCGGCCGGCCCCTGGCAACCGGAGCACCCGCCCACCGACCCGTACCCGCGCGCCGATCTCCCCGCTTCCGTCGCTGTGAGCCACCAGCGGACGGCCGTCCTCGGCGTTCTCCTGGGAGCTGACCGGAGAGACCGCAGAGGCGACGGGTCGCAGCCGCGCACCCGTGTCGGGACCGGGCAGCCGGGCCGCGAGGGCGTAGCGCGCCGCGTCGGCCGGCACGGCGCCGCGCACCAGTGCGTTCTGCATGAGCTCGAGGCGGGCGACATCGTCGGGTGAATAGCGGCGGTGCCGACCAGGAACGTGTCCGGTGGGCCTGATGCCGTAGCGACGATCCCAGGTTCGCAGCGTGGACGGAGCGATACCGAGCCTGCGCGCCGCTGCGGCGACGCTCAGCTGAGGCGCGCTGACAGGTTCGACCACCGGAGGGGACCCGGTCGGGCCCGCTGGGGCCATGGCCGGGTCTAGGTGCACCGCCTCATGGTGCGCGGCCGTGACAGATCAGGCAACCCAACTGCGACAGAGTTTACCGCCCCGCCTATTGAACAAGGTTTGACTCGGTTCTATAGTAGGGACGTCAGGACGCGGCCAGATAGTCATGGCGGCGTCGGATGCCGATGCAGAGACATGGACGGGGTGGTGAACGTGGCGGATATCCGGAAGCTCCCGGTACCGATCACGGATGTCTGGGATTGGCAGATGCGGGGCGCATGCCGGGGCATGGACAGCGTCCACTTCTTCCATCCCGACGGGGAGCGTGGCCCAGCGCGCGTTGAACGCGAGGCACAGGCAAAAGGGGTATGCAAGGCCTGCCCCGTTCTGGAGCAGTGCCGGCGGCACGCGCTGTCCGTCCACGAGCCCTACGGCGTGTGGGGAGGGCTGTCGGAATCCGATCGGGACGATCTCTTCCGCAGCCGTGACCGCACCCTGAGGATTCCGAGCGGCACCGCGGTGGTGCGGAGCTGATCGGTCGGATCCGGCGCGGCACACACCGGGCCGGACCCAGGGAACGATGAAGGCGGGCCACCCAACCAGGGTGGCCCGCCTTCATTTAACGACGTGAAACTTCCTCAGTGGCCGTGCCCGTGGCCGGCGTGCCCGCCTGCGGCAGGCGGGCCCGGAGCCGCGGGCTTCTCGACGACAGCGCTCTCGGTGGTGAGCACCATCCGCGCGATCGACGCCGCGTTGACCACCGCGGAGCGGGTGACCTTCACAGGGTCGATGACACCGTCGGCCAGCAGGTCGCCGTAGGTGAGGGTGGCGGCGTTGAAACCGTGACCCCACTTCAGGTCGGCGACCTTACCGACGACGACCGCACCTTCCTGGCCGCCGTTGGCGGCGATCCAGAACAGCGGTGCGCTCAGCGCCTTACGGACGATGGCCACACCGGTAGCCTCGTCCCCGGTCAGGCCCAGGCCGCCGTCGAGCTCCTTGGCCGCCTGCACCAGCGCGGAACCGCCGCCGGGCACGATGCCTTCCTCGACAGCTGCCCGGGTGGCAGACACCGCATCCTCGATGCGGTGCTTGCGCTCCTTGAGTGCGGTCTCGGTGGCTGCGCCGACCTTGATGACCGCGACGCCGCCGGAGAGCTTCGCGAGGCGCTCGTGCAGCTTTTCGCGATCCCAGTCGGAGTCGGCCTTCTCGATCTCGCCGCGCAACTGCGCGATGCGGGCCTCGGTGGCCTCCTTGTCGCCGCCACCCTCGACCAGCGTGCAGTGGTCCTTGGTGATGACCGCACGGCGGACGGTGCCCAGCAGGTCCAGCCCGGCTTCGGACAGCTTGAGCCCGACCTCCGGGTTGATGACCTGCCCGCCGGTGGCGATGGCGAGGTCCTCCATGAACCACTTGCGGCGGTCGCCGAAGAACGGCGACTTGACCGCGGCGACCTTGATCGTCTTGCGGATCGAGTTCACCACCAGCGTGGACAGGGCTTCGCCCTCGAGGTCCTCGGCAATGATCAGCAGGGGCTTGCCATCGGCCAGCACCTTCTCCAGCAGCGGGAGCAGGTCGGAGATGGCGCCGATCTTGTCGCGGTGCAGCAGGACGTAGGGGTCCTCCAGCACGGCTTCCATCGACTCGGAATCGGTGACGAAGTACGGCGAGAGGTAGCCCTTGTCGAACTGCAGGCCCTCGGTGATCTCCAGGTCGGTGGAGAGGGTGGTGCCCTCCTCGATGGTGATCACACCGTCCTTGCCGACGGCCTCGAGCGCCTCGCTGATGAGGTCGCCGATCTCCTGCTCGCGCGAGGCGATCGTGCCGACCTGCGCGATGTGGCTCTTCCCGTCGACCGGGGTGGCCTTCTTCGCGAGGAACTCACAGACCGCGTCGGCGGCCTTGGAGATGCCGATGCCCAGCGCCATCGGGTTGGCACCCGCTGCGACGTTGCGCAGCCCAGCGGCAACCATGGCCTGGGCGAGGACGGTGGCGGTGGTGGTGCCATCACCGGCGACGTCGTTAGTCTTGGTGGCGGCTTCTTTCAACAATTGCGCGCCCATGTTTTCGAACGGGCCTTCTAGTTCAATCTCCTTGGCAACAGTCACACCATCATGTGTAACGGTGGGGCTGCCCCATTTTTTGTCTAAAGCCACGTTGCGGCCCTTGGGTCCTAGGGTGGTCTTGACTGCGTTTGCCAGTGCATCGACACCAGCTTTTAGTTTCTTGCGT
Organism: Pseudonocardia sp.; assembly: GCA_046595345.1. Taxonomy (GTDB): domain Bacteria; phylum Actinomycetota; class Actinomycetes; order Mycobacteriales; family Pseudonocardiaceae; genus Pseudonocardia. The sequence continues at coordinate 221 of JBKJPD010000214.1, read as the reverse complement.
GCAGCATCTTCGAAGACGACTTGCTTTGCCATTTTTGTTTTTCTCCTGTAAAATTACACGGACATGTAAAACAATCAGAAAGACGTGTTGGGTTTGTGTCACTGTTCTGGAATGCCAGTGGTTAAACTGGGATTACTGAACAATCGCCAGAACGTCAGTCTCTTTCAAGATCAAAATTTCTTTGCCGTTGAGCTTGATCGTGGTGCCAGAATATTTGGCAT
>JBKJPD010000523.1:0-4393 GCA_046595345.1 Pseudonocardia sp. | reverse complement strand
GGGCACCTCGGGCGAGCTCACCGAGACGTGTTTCGACCCCTCTAGACTGCGATACGAGCAGGGCTCGCCGCAGTTGGCGGCGAGAGCTACTCGGGTGACGAACGGAGTGCGAGGGTGAGCGTGCCCACGATCGCGGAGCTGGGTCGTGCCCGGGTGGCCCGACGGTTGGTGGCTCTGCTGCTGGTGCTGGCAGGTATCGCCGCATGCACGTTCAGCGCGCTCGCGGTGACCGGTGGCGCCATCGGTCAGATCCGTTTCTTCGTGACGACCGCTTTCCTCATCCTCGGTCCTGGCTGGGCCGCGGCCGGGTTCCTCCGCCGGGCCCCTGCGGCACACGTCTGGATGCTGACCCTCGGTGTCGGGGTGGCCATCACCCTGCTGATCGGTCAGATCATGGTCAGCACGGGTGTGTGGCAGCCGGCCGTCGCCCTGTACGCGGTGACGGTGCTCAGCATTCCATTCCTGCTACGGCACGCAGTCGTCGCGCAATGAGTGTTGCTGTGGGTATCCCGACGGACGGTGCCCGGTCCTCGGCGGCTGTGTCCGCGCAGCCGTGACCTCCCGGCCCCCCTCTCCCGTGCCCCGCGCGCCCGGCCTGGTGGTGGCCGGCGCCGGCGGACCTGATCCCGAGGCGCAGGCCGATTCACCCACCGTCCGATTCGACGCAACAGGTCTCGACGCAACAGGTCTCGACGCAGCAGGTCTCGACGCAGCAGGGGCTCCGACCGTTCGTCTGCCGCCGGTCGGCGCCGACACCGTGCGGCCCCGTGCGCTGAGGCAGTACAGCGGCTCCGGCGGCTCAGGGCTGAATGACGGCATCACGCTGTCGCTGAGTTCGGTGATCGGTTCCCTCGCCGGCCTGCTCAGCTGGGTGATCGCGACCCGGCTGGTCGATCCGGCGCAGGTCGGGCAGGCCTCCCAGGTGGTGTCGGCGTTCATCCTCGTTGCAGGTGCGGCACAGCTCAACCTCGGTGTCGGGATCCTGCGCTGGCTCCCGCAGGCCGGGCACAGGACCACCACACTTGTCTGGGGCAGCCTGTTCCTGATCATGCCGCTCTCGGCGCTGGTCGGTCTGGTCTACGTGTTGATCCTCCCGGACCTGGCTCGTACCTCGGCCGGTACGGGCCCCTTCGCGCTCGGGGTGCTGTTCTTCGTCCTCGCCACCGCGGGCTGGGGTGTGTTCGTCGTGCACGATTTCATCCTGGTCGCGATCGGGAAGCCGTGGTGGGCGGTATGGCGTAACGGTCTGTTCGCGATCGTGCGGATCGGTCTGCTCATCGCGCTCGGGATCGCGGGGTTCGGCGCCCAGGGCATCGTGCTGTCCTGGGTCGGCCCGATCGTCGTCTGGATCCTCGGCGGATCGCTGGTGATCGCGGTCCTCGTCCGCCGCGCGAGCCGCAGCGCCACCGGCGGTGTGCTGCCCGGCCGGGCCGAGGCCGTCCGCTTCCTCGGGCCGACTGCGGTGGCGCAGTTGGGTGCCGCGCTGCTCTACAACCAAGTCACGGTGCTGGCCACCGAACGGTTCGGCGATGTCACCGGTGCCAAGTTCTTCATCGCGTGGCAGGCCGTCACCGTAATCGACATCACGGCCGTGTTCTTCATGAACTCCGTCGTGGTCGGGGTGGCCCGCGAGCCGCACCGCGCCGCGGAGCTGGCCGAGGTGGCACGCAAGCGCCTCATGATGTTCTTCCTTCCCGTCCTCGCCGTCGGGGCGCTGGTGGCCGAGCCCGCGCTGGCCATCGTGTTCGGCCCGGCCTACGCGGAGGCCACCGATGTCCTGCGCCTGCTCATGCTGGGGCTCGCGTTCCGGCTCGTCGTGGTGCACGAGCTCGGCATCCGGCAGGCGGCCGGCCGGGCACTCGCGTTCGCCCGCCTGCAACTGACGAGCACGCTGCTCGTGCTGGTCGTCGTGATCGTCGTGCCGGTCGGTACGGGCACCGTCGATTCGCTGATCCCCGTGGCCATCGGGTACGTCCTCGTCCAGGTGATCTGTGCCGCCTTCGTGCTGTTCCCCCGTGCTCGACGCCGGGCCGATGTGGAGGTGCCTTCGCCGTGACTTCGACGGACACCCGTTCCCCAGGGGACGAGCGGCGGTCGCCGGGCGACGTCGATCCGGCCACGACGGCCCTTCGGGCGCCGGGTCCCGATGCGGCCACCACGATGCTGCCCGTGCAGCGGCCCGGCCCCCCGGCCCCGCCCGGACCGGTCGAGGAGATCCCGCTGGGATTCTTCCGATTCCTCTCGCCGTTGCTCGCGCTGCTCGCCGTCGCCCTGCTGCCGGTCGCCGCGGCCACCACTGACCTCGAGGCCATGGACGGCTGGGGTTTGGCCAGGGTTCTCGGCCCGGCCGCGTGGGCGTCGCTGCTGTGTGCTGTCGCGGCCTGCGTCGCGGAACTGTGGTCCCCGCGGCCGCGTATCCCGATGCTCGCCACGGCCACCGGCGTTCTGATCCTCTGCTCGACAGGCCTGCCCTCGGTGGTGGAGCCGGTAGCCCGGTTCGCCACAGCGTGGCTGATCTCCGGGTTCGCCGACGCCATCTCGGTGCAGAACGGCGTGCCCCCCACCGGCATCGACGCGCGGTTCTACTGGCCGGCGTTCTTCGCGCAGTGGGCGTTCTTCCGCGATGCCGGAGGGGCTACCCAGCTCGACACCGTGCTGCGCTGGTTCCCGCCCGCCGTCGTGATGGTGTGGACGATCGGCATCTACGCGCTCGCCCGCTCGATGCTCGGCGGCACCCGGGCGCCGTGGGTCGCCGGCTGGCTGTTCGTCGGCCTGAACTGGATCGAGCAGGACTACTTCTCCCCGCAGGCCACCGGCATCGTGCTGCTGCTGACCGTCCTGACCTTCGCGCTGGGTCCGCTCGCCACTCGCCGGACCGATGCCGCCGGGGTGCCGGGTTGGCCCACCGCGCACGCCTCCGCACCGCGCCTGCCCCTGCTGCGCAGGTGGATGGTGTCCGCGATGACACCGCCGAACCGGCCCACCCTGCCGGCGAGGCAACTGCTGCTCGTCTACTTCTGCGCCGTCCTGTGCCTGTTGGCGGTCGTCCCGACCCACCAGCTCACCCCGTTCGCGATCATCGGCCAGCTCGTGCTGCTGGCCGTGGTCGGCCGGTTCCGCGGTCGTGGCATCGTGATCGTGGGGATGATCGCGGTCGTCGTGTTCATCCTCATCGCGGGCCGTGACTTCTGGACCACCCAGCTCAGCCTGATCACCGGCAGCGGGGAGCAGGGTGCGCTGGCCGCGGGCGTCTCCGATCGGCTCGCCGGCGACACCGGTCAGGTGGCGGTGAAGTACCTGCGGATCATCGTGCCCGGGCTCACCTACCTCCTCGCGATCGCGGGCGCCTGGATCTACTGGCGGCGACGGCGCGACCTCGTGCCGATCGGGCTGGCGATGGTCCCGATGGCCTTCGCCGCGCAGGGCTACGGCGGCGAGGTTTTCCTCCGGATCGTGCTCTACGGCCTGCCGATCCTCGCGATCCTGGGCACCGACGCGCTGCGCGCACTCGTCCGCCGGTCACGTCGCATGGAGATCGGGTCCCGCCGCGTGGAGATCGTGCTCGCCGCCGGCATGGTCGTGATGTTCGGAATGCTGGTGCTGATCCGCGGCGGCAACGACTCCTACCAGGTGGTCTATCCGGAGGAGGTGGCGATGTATCGGCAGGTCATCGCCGAGACGCCGCCCGGGCAGGAGATCGTGCCGCTCAGCCGGATCGGCCCGGCCGGTGTCGAGGGCGTTGCCACGCACAGCAACGGGTCGTTCATCGAGGGCTGTTCGCAGCTGGCCAACGATCCCATCCGCTGCATCGACCTCGAGAACCCCGACGTCATCGTCACCTTCACCTCGGTCGAGAAGGAGGGCGTGTACCTCCACACCAAACGGCCGGGCTGGACGCTGGACCTGATCCAGGAGCTCGTGTCGTCGGGACGCTACGTCCTGACTTTCCAGGACGGCTACAACGCCGTGCTGAAGAGGACCGCTGCTGCACCGACCGTGGGGGGCTGAGGTGATCGATCCGGCTCTCGACGGGTGGGTGTGGGCCACGGCCCTGCTGCTACTCGCGGTTCTCGGCGCCAGGGCGTGGGTGGTGGAAACCGGTCAGGGGCGGCTCGCCCGTACCCCGGCCAGGGTGCGGGTGCTCACCGGCACGTCGGCGGCGGTCCTCGTCGTGCTCGTCGTGCTGCTCACGATCCAGGGCGGGGCGCAGCTCGCGGGGGCGTTGATCACCGGTTCCGATCCGGCCGTAGCAGCCGTCGGGGGGTCGGGCGAGCCGTCGATCCGGTGAATCCCGCGTGCCCGCCGCACTCCGGGCAGGCTGAGCCTCCGACCGCGTTCCGCGACGTAGCGACGGCCCTGCCACCCGGGAACGCCCGCTGGCAGGGCCGTCGCG
>JBKJPD010000257.1:0-2637 GCA_046595345.1 Pseudonocardia sp. | reverse complement strand
CGCGACCGCGCGCAGCCCGGGCCTTGACGCGGTCATCGCCGCCGGCAGCCCCTTGATCAGCCGCCGTCACGCAGGTGCACCCGCACTTGATCCGTCACGTCCGGCTCGACCCGTCGGACCCGGCGACGAACCGGCGGCGAGCGGGGCGGCGGTCACCGAAGCGCAGCAGGCGCAGCGAGTTGGCCACCACACTCACCGACGAGAAGCCCATCGCCGCACCCGCGAAGATCGGGTTGAGCAACCCGAACGCGGCCAACGGGATCAACGCCACGTTGTAGCCGAACGCCCAACCCAAATTCTGTAGAATCGTCCGGTACGTACGCCGGGACAACCGGATCGCGGTCGGCACCCCACCCAGATCACCACGCATCAACGTCAGGTCCGACGACTCGATCGCCACATCGGTACCCGTACCGATCGCGATACCCAGATCCGCCGCCACCAACGCCGGGGCATCGTTGACCCCGTCACCCACCATCGCCACGACCTCACCCGCGGCCTGGAGCCGGGCCACCTCGGCCTGCTTGTCCGCGGGCAACACCTCGGCCAGCACCGTGTCGATACCCACCCGCTTCGCGCTCGCGGCCGCCGTCCGCGCATTGTCGCCGGTGATCATCGCGACCTTAAGACCCATCCGGTGCAACTCCGCGACGGTATCCGCAGCACCCTCCTTGATAGTGTCCGCCACCGCGAGCACCCCACGGACCCGCCCGTCCCAACCAGCGAACACCGCGGTCTTGCCCTCCGACTCCAGCCGAGCGGCGACGGTCTCCAGCCCATCGGGCAGCACGAGCCCGGCCTCGGCCAGCATCCTGCGCCGCCCGACCCACACCGTGGTCCCCTCGACCACAGCCCGCACCCCGTGCCCGGCCACGGACCCGAACCCGGTCACCGCCGGCAGCGGGCCGGCGGCGCGGGCCGCGGCCGCGATGGCCTGCCCGATCGGATGCTCACTGTCCGCCTCCACCGCCCCCGCCCGACGCAGCAACTCGACCGGGTCGGTCCCGGTACCAGGCTCGGTATCAGCCAGAACCTCGGTGTCAGCCAGAACCTCGGTGTCGGTCAGGGCCATGTCCCCGCGGGTCAGGGTGCCGGTCTTGTCGAACACCACCGTGGTGATCTTCCGGGTGCGTTCCAGCACCTCCACACCCTTGATCAGGATGCCCAGGCTCGCACCGCGGCCGGTACCGACCATGATCGCCACCGGGGTGGCCAGGCCGAGCGCACACGGGCAGGCCACGATCAACACCGCGACCGCAGCGATCAACCCGGCCACCGGATCCCCGACCAACAACCACCACACGGCGAACGTGACCGCCGCAATCACGATCACGGACGGCACGAACACCGCCGAGATCCGGTCGGCCAGGCGCTGCGCCTGACCCTTACCCGCCTGCGCCGCCGACACCAACGACACGATCTGCGCCAGCGCGGTATCACCACCGACAGCGGTCGCCCGCACGGTCAGCACACCGCTGGTATTCACCGTCGCCCCGGCCACCGCCGAGCCCACAGCCTTGTCCACCGGCACCGACTCACCGGTCAACATCGACTCGTCCACCGCCGACGCACCATCGACGACCTCGCCGTCGGTGGGGACTTTCTCCCCCGGCCGGATCCGCAACAGGTCCCCGACCCGCACCTGGTCCGCGGGAACCATCACCTCGGCCCCGTCCCGGATGACCCGCGCCTCCTTGGCACCCAGCTCCAGCAACGCCCGGATCGCCCTACCGGCGCTGCGCTTGGCCCGAACCTCGAAGTAGCGGCCCAAAACCAGGAATGCGATCAGCAACGCGGCGGTCTCGAAGTACAACTCACGCCCGCCGTTGAGCAACTCCGCCAGCGAGAACGTGTACGCCGCCAGGGTACCGATCGCGATCAACGTGTCCATGTTCGCCGAGAAACGCCGCGCCCGCCGGGCCGCCCCGACCAGGAACGGCCAGCCCACCACGAACTGCACCGGGGTGGCCAGCGCCAGCTGCGCCCACGGCGCCCACGCATGGTCCATCACACCCGGCCAGAACACGATGGCCATCGTCGCCACACCCAACGGCCATGCCACGAGCACCCGCCACAACCACGACCGCTGCGCCGCGGCCTCCTCGTCATCGAGGGTGTCCTCCTCGGCCCCGGCCTGCGCCAGGAGCACCTCACCAGCCGGGGCCTCCGAGACAGGGAGAGAGGCCGCGATCGGGGCGGCCGCGGAGCCGTTCCCGGCGCCGGCCCGCCGGTGCAGCTCATAACCTGCCTTGGCGACCGCGGCAGTGAGTGCCGCCGGGTCAGCGGGCTCCTCGGCCAACACCACATGCACCGTGGCGGTGGCGAAGTTGACCTCCGCGCGGGCCACCCCGGGCTGCTTGTTCAGGGTGCGCTGCACCCTGTTCGCGCACGACCCGCAGGTCATCCCGCGCACCGCGAAGTCCAGCGCGACCTCGGACGATCCCGCGCCGCTCCGCTCGGCCACCGCCGTGTCAGTCATGGTGTTCCCCCTTCGGTTTCGAGCTCGCCGCCCTCACTCACCGAGGCCGGCGGCCGGAACACGTGCTTGTCGAACTTCAACGTCTCCATCAGCTCGTCGACGATCTCCGCGGTCCGGCCCTCCTGCATCGCCTTGGCCACACAGGTCTCCAGGTGCCG
>JBKJPD010000198.1:0-4249 GCA_046595345.1 Pseudonocardia sp. | reverse complement strand
GCGCGTACAGCCGGGCGTCGGCGGGCGCCAGGCCCGGCCCCGCCGCGCATATCACGGCCCCGACCCCGGCCCGCTGGGCCCGCATCTGATCGGATGTCAGGTTCGCGCGCCAGCCGGGGATCGACTCCAGCTTGTCCAGCGTGCCGCCGGTGTGCCCGAGCCCGCGCCCGGACAGCTGCGGCACCGCAGCGCCGCACGCGGCGACGAGCGGCGCGAGCGGCAGGGTGATCTTGTCGCCGACCCCGCCGGTGGAATGCTTGTCCACCAGCGGCCGTCCGATGTCGCCGAAGGACAACACCTCGCCGGAGTCGATCATCGCCTGGGTCCAGCGGGAGGTCTCCACGGCGTCCATCCCGTTGAGCAGGATCGCCATCGCGAGCGACGCCATCTGCTCATCGGCGACCTCGCCGCGGGTGTAGGCGGCGAGCACCCAGTCGATCTGGTCGTCGCCGAGCCGGCCACCGTCGCGCTTGGTGGCGATCACGTCGACGGCGCTGAAGCTCACAGGGGTACCTCCGGGAGGGGCGATCCACGTACGGGCAGGTCGGCGGGGCCGAACGCGTCGGGCAGGACGTCACGAAGGGGCCGCGGGCCGCGCGGGGTGTCGATCAGACAGTCCGGGCCGCCGAACTCGTAGAGCACCTGCCGGCAGCGACCGCACGGCATGAGCAGCTCACCGGTCTCCGATCGGCAGGCGACGGCCACGAACCGCCCGCCGCCGGTGAGCCGCAACTGCCCGGCCATCGTGCACTCCGCACACATCCCGAGTCCGTACGAGGCGTTCTCGACGTTGCAGCCGGTGACGACGCGGCCGTCGTCGCACACTGCCGCCGCGCCCACCCGCAGGTGCGAGTAGGGCGCATAGGCCGACCCGGCCGCCGTGACGGCCGCCGCCCGCAACGAGGCCCAGTCAGTCACCCTGACCCCGGCGGTACTCGAGGCCGTCGGCCGCCGGTGGGCGTAGCCGCTGGGAGGCCGCCGCGAGCACCACCAGCGTGACGATCTGCGGCGCGAAGGAGGCGAACTCGCGCGGCACCGTGTCGATCGCCAGGTAGATTGCGTAGACGGCCAGACCCGCGCCCGCCGCGATCAGCGCCGGCAGCCAGCGCCGCCGGGCCACCCACAACACTGCGACGGCGACCGCGAGGATCGTGGCGCCGTAGAGCAGCGCGTGCACCGCGGCCCCACCCGCCCGCAACTGCAGGCCGTCCACGTAGCCGAACAGTGCAGAGCCGGCCAGCAGCCCGGCCGGGCGCCAGTTACCGAAGATCATCGCTGCCAGGCCGATGTAGCCGCGACCGCCGGTCTGGCCCTCGAGGTAGCCCAGCTGGCCCGGGTTGAGTACGAGCGCCGCGCCGCCCAGCCCGGCCAGCGCGCCGGACATGATCACGGCGATGTACTTGTGCGTGTACACGGCGACCCCGAGCGACTCCGCGGCCCTCGGGTTCTCGCCGCACGACCGCAGCCGCAGCCCGAACCGGGTGCGCCACAGGAGCAGGAAGCTGGCCGGCACGAGCAGGAGCCCGAGCAGCACCAGCGGGGTGAGCCCGCTGAGCACGCCGCGAAGCAACCCGGCGACGTCGGAGACGAAAAACCGTTGCTGCGCCTCGAGATCGCCGAGGGGGCTCGTGATGGCCGTGAGCGAGAACGTGTCGAACCCGGTCATCGACGGCGACATCCGCTGGTTCCGTGACACCGGGAAGAAGATCAGGGTGGAGAGGTATTTGGTGACGCCCGCACCGAGCAGCGTGATCGCCACGCCGGACACGATGTGGTTGACGTTGAACGTGACGGTGGCGACCGCGTGCAGCAGCCCGCCGAGCGCACCGAACACGAGGCCACCGATCACCGCGGCCCACGGTCCCCACTGGTAACCCGCCCAGGCCGCGCCCCAGGTGCCGAGGATCATCATCCCCTCGAGCCCGAGGTTGATCACACCGGCACGCTCGGACCAGAGCCCGCCGAGCGCGGCGAACAGGATCGGCAGCATCAGCTGCACAGCCGCCTGCATCGTGCCGGTGGAGGTGAGCTGGATCTGCCCGGTCAGCGTTGCGGTGATCGACAGGATGAGCAGTGCGACCGCCACGACGAGCGCCGAGCTCGCCCACCGCGGTAGCCCGCGGCGAGATGTCGTGACGGGGGACGGCACGGTGGTGATCACAGCGACGCTCCCTCCATGGCCGCGGCCGGCTGCGCGTTCCGCAGCTGCGCCGCCACCCCGCGCTGCTCGGCGGCCAGCCCGTATCGACGGACGATCTCGTAGGCGACCACCACGGACAGCACCACCGAGCCCTGCATGATCAACACGATCTCACGCGGTACACCGACGTTGTCCAGCGCCAGCGCGGACTTGTCCAGGAACGCCCAGAGCAGCGCACCGAGCGCGATTCCCACGGGGTGGTTGCGCCCGAGCAGCGCGATCGCGATGCCGGTGAACCCGTACCCGGCCGGCGCGATGATCGTGTACATGTGCTCGCGGCCGAGCAGTTCGGGCAGGCCCACCAGACCCGCGACCGCCCCGGACAGGACCATCGCGATGATCACCATCCGGCGGGCGTCCACGCCGCCCGCGGTGGCCGCGGTGGGCGACTCGCCCGATGCCTTGAGTTCGAACCCGAAACGGGTGCGCCCGAGCAGGAACCAGTACCCGACCCCGAGCGCGGCGGACACGAACACCATGCCGAGCAGGGTGCCCGCCGCGCCGAAGGAGATGCCGGGGAACCAGCCGGTGGGTGCGATCGGGGCGGTGGTGATGTTGTTGCCGGCCAGCACCCCGAAGGTGTCGGGCCGGATGAGGAAGGCGATCACGCCGACGGCCAGCGCGTTCAGCATGATCGTCGAGATCACCTCGCTGACGCCGCGGTAGGCCTTGAGCAGGGCCGGGATCAGCGCCCAGAGCGCACCGACGACCGCCCCCACCGCAATGATCACGACGGTGTGCACCACCGGCGGAAGCGTCAGCGCGCCACCGACGACCGCCGCGGCGCAGGCCGCGAGGCGGTACTGGCCCTCGACCCCGATGTTGAACAGGTTCATCTGGAAGCCGATGGCGACGGCGAGCGCCGACAGGTAGTAGATCGCGGCACTGTTCACCACGTCGACGGCCGTGGTGCCCTGGCCCAGCTGGGTGATCATCGCCACGAGCGCGGTGCCGGGCGCGTCACCGCTGATCAGCAGCGCCACGGCGCAGAGCAGGCCGGCGAAGACCAGCGCCAGCAGCGGCGGGAGCAGGACGGTCCGGACGCGGTTCACCCGGAGCCCCCGAGCTGCGTCTCGCCGCCGTCGGCTCCGGTCATGGACGCGCCCAGCTCCTCCGGGGTGACCGTCGCCGGGTCGGCGTCGGCCACGAACCTGCCCCGCAGCATCACCTTGATCGTGTCCGACAGGCCGATCAGCTCATCCAGGTCGGCGCTGATCAGCAGCACCGCCAGGCCCCGCGCCCTGGCGTTGCGCAGCTCGTCCCAGATACCGGCCTGCGCACCGACGTCCACTCCCCGGGTCGGGTGCGACGCGATGAGCAGCACCGGATCTCCGGAGAGCTCGCGGCCCACCACCAGCTTCTGCTGATTGCCACCGGACAGCGCGGCGGCGGGGACGTCGACCCCGGGGGTGCGCACGTCGAACTCGGCGATGATCCGGGCGGTGTCCTTGCGGGCCGCCACCCGGTCGATCAGCCCGATGATGCCGCGACGCGCCACCGGCGGGCGGGTCTGGTAGCCGAGCACCCGGTTCACCCACAGCGGCTGGGTCGCGAGCAGGCCGTACCGGGTGCGGTCCTCGGGGATGTAACCGATCCCGGCCTCGCGCCGCGCCAGCGTGCTCGCGCGCGTGATGTCGGTGCCCCGCTCGCCGTCACCAAGGGTGATCCGGCCCGTCTCGGCCCGCCGGATTCCCATGATCGTCTCGACGAGCTCGGTCTGGCCGTTGCCCTCCACTCCGGCGATGCCCAGTACCTCGCCCGCCCGCACCACGAGGTCGACGCCGTCGAGTGCAGGCCGCCCGCCGCCCTCAGCGGCCAGGCGCAGGTCCTCGACGCGCAGCACCTCGCGGTCGGTCACCGTCGACTCGCGGGTCTGCGGGCTGGGGAGTTCGCTGCCGACCATCATCTCGGCGAGCTGCCGGCTGGTGATCTGTTTCGGGTCCGCCGTCCCGACGCACGTCCCGCGCCGGATCACGGTGATCGTGTCGGCGATCGCGCGCACCTCGTCGAGCTTGTGGGAGATGAACAAGAACGTGAAGCCCTCGGCCT
>JBKJPD010000147.1:0-3559 GCA_046595345.1 Pseudonocardia sp. | reverse complement strand
CCCCGTCCCTCGCGTCCAGTCCCACTTTTCCTGGTCTTCTTCCAAGCTTTTCTCTCAAGTCCTCCGATGAGTCTAGGTGTTCCCCGCGGGCGGTGGCCCGCGGCGAACGGGCCGCGTGGTCATCCACCGGGTGACCCCTCGACGCGATTGCGGTCGGCGCCCCCGGCTACCGGTGGCTCTGATCAAAAAAACCTACACATGCTAACGTAGGTGCATGTTGGATCATCGCCTGCAGGTACTGCTGGACGACCAGCGCTACCAGCGCGTCTCGGCACTCGCGCGGCAACGTGGCGTATCCGTCGCGTCGGTGATCCGCGAGGCGATCGACCGTGGTCTCCCGGCCGCACCGCAGCGCCGCGAGTCCGCGGCACGGCGGATCCTGTCCGCCCGACCGATGCCGGTCCCCGATGTGGACGAGTTGCTCGCCGAGCTCGACGAGCTCCGCGGACGACACGGGTGAGGAAGCCGACGTGATCGTGCTGGACACCACTGTCTTGATCTACGCCGTCGGGGGCGAGCACAGGTTCCGTGAGCCGTGCCGCCAACTGGTGTCGGCGATCGAAGCAGGCGATTTCCGTGCGACGACCACCCCGGAGGTCATCCAGGAGTTCGTCCATGTACGGGCGAAACGTCGGGGCCGGCACGACGCGGTGGAGCTGGGTGCCGCCTTCGCCGATCTCCTCTCTCCGCTTCTCGTGGTCGACGAGCCCGCGTTGCGCGCCGGGCTACGCCTGTTCGCCGACGGGGAGCGGGTCGGCTCCTTCGACGCGGTCCTCGCCGCAGTCGCCCTGGACCGCGACGCATCCGCGCTGGTATCAGCCGACGGCGGGTTCGCGCAGGTGAAGAACCTGCGCCATGTCGTGCCCGACATGGCGGGCGTGGCGACGCTGACCGGCAGGGGTTCCGGAACGAGCTGATCATCGCGGACCGGGGACCCTGCGCGGACCCACGGCGGACACACACCAGGAGTGGCATCGTGTGGCCACGTGGCCGCGCACCGTTTCAGCCGGCGCTGGCTGCTCGTCGCGGCCGGCGCCGCCGGGCTCGTCGGCGCCGGCGCATTCCAGCTTCCCGCTGCCGCGCTCGAGGTCGATCCGGACGCGCTACGCACACGCATCCTGGGCTCCGTCCCGCCCTATGTCGGCTACGGGCAGGCCTCCGGGCGGCTCGGGTTGCCGGAGATCGCGCAGCTGGAGTCGGTCACCGCGCTGCTGACCGGCACCAGCCGCCTTCGCGCGTTCGTCGCCGGGCCCGACCGGTGGCGCGCCGACGAGTTGCGGCTCACCGGCGAGCGCGTCACGTACCACCTGGGCGACACCGAATACCTCTGGGATTTCGATGCCGACCAGATCACCCGCGTGGTCGGTGCCACATCGCTGCGGCTGCCCCGCGCAGGCGACCTGCTCCCCCCGGACCTCGCTCGCCGGCTCCTCGCCCTCGCCCCCACCGACCCCGTCACCGCACTACCCGCCCGCCGCATCGCCGGGCGCACCGCGGGCGGTCTGCGGCTGACCCCGGCCGACCCGGTCACCACCGTCGGGCGGATCGACGTCTGGGCCGACCCCGCCACCGCCTTGCCGCTGCGCGTCGAGGTCTCGGCGCGCACCGGGGAACCGCTGTTGTTCGCCGAGCTGACCGACGTCACCGACGGGGCGCCGGAGCGCTCCGCCCTCACCCCGACCGTCCCGCCGGGTGCGGGTGCCGTCTCTGCCGTCGCGGCCGATGTCAGCGGCGCCCTGCGGGTGCTCAACGCCCCACCGGCCCCCGGCCGCCTCGCGGGCCGCGACCGCGTCCTGCCGGGCGACCCTTCGATCGTCGAGCTCCCCGGCGTCGGGATCTACGGCTCGGGGCTCGCCACGTTCGTCCTGATCCCACTCGGCCACGACATCGCCCACCGCGCCGTGGACGGCGCACGTTCCGCCGGCGGCACGGCGGTCGAGGTGCCGTTCGGTCAGGCGGCGCTGGTGGCCACCCCGCTGCTGTCGGTGGCGGCGCTGGTGAGCCGGGGCCGGGGCGGCCTCCTGGTGGGCGCGGTCACCCCCGATGTGCTGGACCGGGCCGTTGTCGAGCTGGCCGGGGGCGTAGCCCGATGAACCCACCGGTGATCGAGACCCACAACCTCACCAAGCGCTTCGGCAAGGTCACCGCCGTCGATGGCCTGAATCTGCGGGTGCCGGCCGGCGTGCGCTTCGGGCTGCTCGGCCCCAACGGCTCGGGTAAGACGACGCTGGTTCGGATGCTGCTCGGGCTGGTGCTCCCGACGGCGGGTTCGGTGGCGCTACTCGGTGCGCAGATGCCGCGCCACGCCGGCTCGGTGCTGCCCCGCGTCGGGGCGATGGTGGAGAACCCGGCCGCCTGGCCACACCTGTCGGGACGGGTGAACCTGACCCTGCTCGACGCGGCCGGCAGCGGTGGCCGGCGGCGCGACCGGCGCCACCGCGTCGGTGACGCGCTGGCCCGCGTCGGGCTCGCCGGGGTGGACCGCCGCCCGGTCCGCGCCTACTCGCTGGGCATGCGCCAGCGTCTCGGCATCGCCGCTGCCCTGCTGCGCGAACCGGAACTGCTGCTGCTCGACGAGCCGACCAACGGCCTGGACCCGCGCGGTATCGGCGAGATCCGCGAGCTGCTGCTCACGCTGAACGCGTCCGGCGTGACCGTGGTGCTGTCGAGCCACCTGCTCAGCGAGGTCGAGGCCCTGTGCACCCGCGTCGGCGTCATGGACGCCGGACGGCTCGTGCTCACCGAGGACCTCGACGTACTCCGTGCCCCCACCGGGCAGGTGCTCGTCCGGACATCGGACCCGGCCGCGGTCGTCGGTCTCCTCGACGGGCAGGTGGTCCATCGCGACGGCGACGTGCTGACCGTTCGAGCGGCCGATCCCGGCGCGCTCAACACCCTGCTCGTGGCGGCCGGCATCCGCGTCACCGAACTTGTGGCGCAGCGGCGGAGCCTGGAGCAGGTGGTGCTGGGGCTGACCGGATCAGGCTCGGACCGGATCGACGGGGGCGGCGCGTGATCGGAACCGAGCTACAGCTGATGCTGCGCAGACGCCGGGTGTGGCTGTGCTGGGCTCTGCTGTGCGCGCTGCCCGCACTCGTGGCGGTGCTGCTGGCATCCACCAACCTCGCTCCGGCGCCCGGGCAGGGCCCGGCGTTCCTGTCGGCCGTCGTCGGCAACGGGCAGTTGTTCCCCGCCGCGGCGCTGGCTCTGGTGCTGCCGGTGTTCCTGCCGATCACCGTTGCCGTGGTCTCCGGGGACGCCGTTGCGGGCGAGGCCAGCACCGGGACGCTGCGCTACCTGCTGGTACGCCCGGTCGGGCGGCTGCGGCTGCTGGTCGCGAAGCTCGTGTCGGTGGCGGTGTACGTGCTGCTGGCGGTGGTGTTCGTGACGCTGACCAGCTACGTCGCGGGCGTTGCGGCGTTCGGCTTCGGCGCCGACGCATCGCTCGGCGGGACCGGCGGGATCACGTCACTGTCCGGGACGGTCCTCACCCCGGCCGACCTGCTCGCCCGTACCGGCGTCACCGTCGGCTATCTGGCCCTGTGCATGCTCGCGATCG
>JBKJPD010000661.1:0-3007 GCA_046595345.1 Pseudonocardia sp. | reverse complement strand
GTGCTCTCGGACTTCCAGGTCACGGTTCCGGAGATGGGCACGATCACCGCCACCCGCCGCCCGTTCGTCCTTCTGACGTCCAACTCGACCCGAGAGCTGTCTGAGGCGCTCAAGCGGCGCTGCCTGTTCCTGCACCTGGACTTCCCCGACGCAGACCTGGAGCGGCGCATCGTAGCGTCCCGGGTTCCCGAGCTCACGGAGGCGCTTGTGGACGCGCTGGTCCGGACGGTTCGGGTGCTGCGGGGTTTGGAGCTGCGTAAGTCGCCGTCGGTGGCAGAGACGATCGACTGGGGTCGCACGTTGCTCGCGCTGGGCCTCGACACCCTCGACGACGACGCCGTGCGCAGCACGCTGGGAGTGGTGCTCAAGCACCAGTCCGACACCGTCAAGGCGACCGCGGAGCTTCGGCTCAACTGATTCAGGGCCCGGCATTCAGATGATCACGAACTGAGCGGTGTTCGAGAGCCGGCTGCGGTGCTCGGGTGGGCGCCGGTTCCACGGCTCGGGAGAGCCGGCCCGAACAGGCGGCAGGCGGTTCACGAGCCAAGCCGGTCGTTGCCCCGGCAGGACGCTAGATCATCTACCCACGCGTGCCGTGCTGCTGATACAAGTCGGCAGTTCATGTCGCTGAGGGTGGCTTACGACCCAGTCTCGGTTGCCCATAGCGTCCACGCGTATGACCATGGTCCAGCACCCCGATACAGGGCGATCTTGCGCGCCCAGGCTGGGCCTGTCGTTGTGCCGAGGTCGGGCCAGGTGGTGCGGACGGTGTCCACCCCGCCGTGCTCGTTGCGCAGCAGGTAGCGGATTCCGTGTGCGGGTGGGTCGGCGAGCGCGGCGGCGAAGCCGTCGTCGGAGGTGATGAGGAACTGGTGGGGGTTGCGGCTCGCGGCCACCAGCGCGAACGCTGATCCGGTATCGGCCAGCACGCTGCCCGGAGGTAGGTCCAGCTCGTCGAGCCGTGCGGCGATGGCCCGGTCATCGGTCCACATGCCGTTGGCCCCGGTGTCGGTGACGGGCTCGCCGAGCGATGCCTCGACGACCGGCCTGACTCGTAGGTACTCCTGGCCTGCCAACACCGGTTCGGTGAACAGCAGCAGCCCCGAGGTCACAAGCGAGGAGCCCAGCACCAGTCCGATGAGCCCCAGCGCGCCGGTGGTCCGCCACCCGCCGACGGGGCGTGTCCTGCAGAGCAGGATCCCGAGCAGTATCGCGACCAGCGGCACGACCATGATCTGGTAGCGGAGGAAGCCGAACAGGGTGCCGGTGAGGTTGAGCAGCCACTCGAAGGCCAGTACCGAGCCGAACAGCGCAAGAGGTACCAGGGCCCCCGCCTCGCGGCTTCGCAGGGCACGCATTACGGCGGCTATGAGCACCGGCACCGCGAGCGGCATCAGCCACAGCAGTTGGCGGCCCACGTCGGCGAGTCCACCCGACCGGCCGCCCCCGCCCGCTACCAGCGCGGAGTTCCCGTATACCGAGGTGAACTGCTCGAAAGGCGACCCGACGACGGCCCAGCTGATGATTGCCCAGAGCAGGAACGCTGCACCGGTGGGCAGCGCGACGAGCAGACCGTCGACGAGCACCGCCGGCCAACGGGGCTCGCAGCGCGGGGTGCGAAGGTAGGTGGCCGCCATCACGAGGACGGTCACCGCGGCGGCCGCGACGATCGCCTCGTACCGGGCGAGGTAGCCCAGGCCGAGGAACAGCCCGGCCGACACGAGCTGGGTTGCGTCGGCTCGGGTGCTTGCGCTCATCCAGCGCAGCATGCGGCGCGCGGCCAGCAGCAGGAACAGCATGAGCAGCGCCTCGGTCATCCCGTTTGCGCTGTAGACCAGGATCAGGGGCTGTAGGGCGAACAGCACGGTGAGTGTCCACCGCGCGCTCGGGCGGACCCGCAGGTCGGCCAGAATTGCGTGCATCGTGGTCACCGCGGCGGCCATCGCGGTCGCCGACAGGATCACCGCGAGCCAGCCCGATGACACCAGCTGGGGCCACACCGCACGCAGCGGGGTGAACACCACCATGATCAGCGCTGGCAGCGGGGTCCAGACGAACCCGACCGCGGCCAGTTTCGGGTCCAGCGCCCACCACACCGAGCTGGCTGCGGCCACCCGGGACAGCGCATCCTCCATGATCGAGTCGAAGCCGAAGACGAGGACGGCCCCGATCGTGAGGTAGATGCCCAGCACGACCGCGAACAACACGCGGCCGACGACCGGGTGCCCAGGCCGGGGTGGGGCGGGGCGCACGAGCGGTCCCCGCCGCAGCCGCAGGCTGGTCACGATGGGCTCAACCGGGTGGCGACCGGCACGGCCTCATCGAGGCCGTGGGTGGTTTTCTCCCAGTACGAGGGCTGGCGAATCAGCTGTACGACGGCTTTAGCCGCGGCAAGCGACATCAGCACCCAGTACAGGGGCACGACAAGACCGGCCAGGGCCAAGAGCGGCTTGCCCGCGACCCGGGAGATCGCCACCCCGGAGTAGATGGCTGACAGCCCGCCGAGTACCCAGCAGGCCATTCCCAGGTAGTAGATGACCGGCGGGAACAACGCCGCGACGAAAGCCGGGGTGGCGAGCCACCACAGCAGGGTCAAGCCCCAGAACAACGGGTTGAGCAGAGCGAGCACGGGGGTGGCGAACACGAACAGCACGAGCCCGCCGATCCCGCTCACGCCGATCGTTCGCAGCAGCGCCCGCGGGCGGCGCAGCGCGACGAGGAAGCTCTGCAGGTAGCCCTTGTACCAGCGGGAACGCTGCTTGATCCAGTTGATCCCGTCGCTGTTGGCTTCCTCGTAGGTGGTGCTGGCCAGCATCGCGGTCCGCCAACCGTGGCGGGCCATCCGGATACCGAGATCAGCATCCTCTGTGACGTTCCAGGCATCCCACGCGCCCATCCCGACCAGCACGTCGCGGCGAATGTGGTTGGACGTGCCACCCAGCGGGATCGGCGCGCGGGTCGTCATCAACCCAGGCAGCAGCCAGAGGAACCACACGTCGTACTCCAG
>JBKJPD010000488.1:0-2760 GCA_046595345.1 Pseudonocardia sp. | reverse complement strand
TGGGTGTGCCGGTCGATGGCAACGCCGAAAACGTCGTGGCCACCGGGAAGCTGCCGGTGTTCCCCACCGGATTCCTCGATGGCGACAAGGTCGTTGCACTGGTGGTCGAGCGGATGCTCGCGCTGGCCGGGCGTTGCCGCGACTCCGCCGACCGGCTCGGCGACATCGACATCGCCAGCCAGGACCTGCTCATCGAGGTACTACGCGCAATGGAGAAGCACCTCTGGATGCTCCAGGCCCAGTACAGCTGACCGCGGCACGGTGCCTCATGCCGAGGCACGGCCGATCGGCGAGCCGCATCGTCGGGTCGGCATCGGCCCGGATGAGGTCACGGCCGGATGCCTGGATCAGAGTATTCCCAGCAGTATCACCGTCATCGCCACACCTATGACGAGGTGCGCGACCGCCGGCGGGCGTGGCGAACCCACGGCGGTACGCGACGACCGGATGGCGACGGCGACAGCCGGACCCGAACCGGGCACGACCGAGTTCGCGGGGCGTGCGGCATCGCCATGGCCCGCGACGCAGGCTTGGATCCGGTCCGCGCAGCGCAGCACGTGCCACCCGAAGTACCCGGCCAGCACCATCGCGACCGCCGGGACGAGCCCGGCCCCACCGCCGGGGCCGGGGTGCCCGGCACCGCCGAGACCGGCTGCGTGCGAATGCCCGCCGACCAGCATGAACAGCATCGCGCCACTACCGACGATGTGGTGCCCGGCGTCGCCGACCATGGTTCCAGCCCGCAGTGCGACGGCGACGAACCAAGCCCCGCAGGCCACGAAGACGATCGTCCACACAGGACCCGGAACCGGATCGCCCATCGGCGAGAACATCGCGGCCATACCGACGCCCATCGCCGCATGCGACATCTCGCCGAACACGTCGGCGCGCAGCACCAGCATCCGGACCACGTGCAGCAGACCGACGGCGAGACACGCAACTGTCAGTGCACCCGCCAACCACACCACGGCGTGTTCTCCTCGACCCGTTCGGAAGATAGAACGATCGACAAGAATGATAGGTCACGCTACCCTTCCCAATCCATACCGCCGGGGGGTACTGACAAACGGAGACGGACGAGGTAGGGACGGGTCGCAGTCCCGCCCGCGGCCAGCCGGTCGCCGGGAGGTCTTGCGCCCGGGCGCCACTGGGAACACGGTGTGCCCATCGCCCGCGGGGCGAACGGAGCCCCGCGCGGGGGCCGGAGGAGGCAGCATGACGGTCAGCTCGGGACACGGGGTGGTACGGGCCGCGATCCTGCAGGCCAAATGGACGGGCGACACCACGTCCATGATCGAGCTGCACGAGAGCTACGCACGTGCCGCCGCCGAGCAGGGTGCGCAGGTGATGGGTTTCCAGGAGGTCTTCAACGCCCCGTACTTCTGTCAGGTACAGGAGACGGAGCACTACGGCTGGGCCGAGCCGGTACCCGACGGCCCGACGGTGCAGCGTATGCAGGCGCTCGCCCGCGAGACCGGGATGGTGCTCGTCGTCCCCGTCTTCGAGGTCGAAGGCTCCGGTCACTACTACAACACCGCCGCCGTGATCGACGCCGACGGTACCGTGCTCGGCAAGTACCGCAAGCACCACATCCCGCAGGTCAAAGGCTTCTGGGAGAAGTTCTACTTCCGGCCGGGAAACCTGGGATGGCCGATTTTCGAGACCGCGGTCGGCCGGATCGGCGTGTACATCTGCTACGACCGACACTTCCCCGAGGGGTGGCGGGCACTCGGTCTGGCCGGCGCGCAGATCGTGTTCAATCCGTCGGCGACCAGCCGCGGGCTCTCGTCGCATCTGTGGAAGCTCGAGCAGCCCGCCGCGGCCGTGGCCAACGAGTACTTCGTCGCCGCGATCAACCGCATCGGCGTGGAGGAGTACGGCGACAACGACTTCTACGGCACCAGCTACTTCGTCGACCCGCGCGGGCAGTTCGTCGGCGACGTCGCCAGCAGCTCCGACGAGGAGCTCGTGGTCCGCGACCTCGATCTCGGGATGATCGACGAGGTCCGCCGGCAGTGGGCGTTCTACCGCGACCGCCGCCCCGACGCCTACGGACCGCTGGTGGCGCCATGATCGAACGTCCGAGTGAATCTTCGGCGCAGCACCTGCTGGAACGCACCCGCGCCGTTCTCCCGTCCTGGCTGGCGATCTACTACGCGGAGCCCATCGAGCTCGAACGCGGTGAAGGACGCCGCGTCTGGGATACCGAGGGCAACCGCTACCTGGACTTCTTCGGCGGCATCCTCACCACCATGACGGCGCACGCGCTGCCCGAGGTGACCAAGGCCGTCAGCGAGCAGGCCGCAAAGATCATCCACAGCTCCACGCTCTACCTGAACCGGCCGATGGTGGAACTGGCCGAGCAGATCACCGCCGTGTCGGCGATCCCGGACGCCAAGGTGTTCCTGACCCCGTCCGGCACCGAGGCCAACGACGCGGCGCTGCTGCTGGCGAGCTCGTTGCGCAGGTCCAACCAGATACTGGCGTTGCGCAACAGCTATCACGGCCGCTCGTTCTCGACGATCGCCATCACCGGCAACCGGAGCTGGTCGCCCACGTCGCTGTCGCCGTTCCAGACCTATTACGTGCACGGCGGCCAGCAGTACCGGTCCCCCTACGCGGGCCTACCGGACGGTGAGTACATCGCCGCGTGCGTAGCGGACCTGCGGGATGTGCTCGACCAGTCCGGCGGCGACATCGCCGCGTTCATCGCCGAGCCGATCCAGGGCGTCGGCGGGTTCACCTCCGGCCCGGACGGGC
>JBKJPD010000656.1:0-7921 GCA_046595345.1 Pseudonocardia sp. | reverse complement strand
GCAGTTCGGCCCGCGCCCGTGAGATGCATGCGAGCAGCAGTCCGTCCTTGGAGCCGAAATGGGTGTAGAGCACCGGTTTGGTGACCCCGACCCGTTCGGCGACCGCGTCCATCGATGCGGTCTGGAACCCGCGCTCGAAGAAGACGGCTACGGCGGCGTCCAGAATCTGCTGCTCGCGCTCGGCCCGTCCGACGCGACGGCGGGGGGTCCTGATATCCACGAGCTGACCCTAACGCAAGCAACTTACCCGTGGTAACTTACTTGCGGTAACGGAACGAGGGAGCGGAATGACTGCCACAGAAGATTTGGACGAGACCGTGGACGTGGCCATCGTCGGCAGTGGGTTCGCAGGTCTCGGGGCGGCCATTCGTCTCGCTCAGGCCGGCCGCAACGACTTCGTGGTGCTGGAGAAGGGTCAGAGCGTCGGGGGCACCTGGCGCGACAACACCTACCCGGGTTGCGCATGCGACGTCCAGTCCCACCTGTACTCGTTCTCGTTCGCACCCAACCCGAACTGGACGCGGCTGTTCGCCCGCCAGCCCGAGATCCGCGCCTACCTCGAGGACATCGCCGACCGCTACGGCCTGCGCGACCGCATCCGCTACGGCGCGCAGGTCACCGACGTCGACTGGGACGGCAAGGGCTGGACGGTGCGGACGGCGACCGGCGGCGTCATACGGGCTCGCGTCGTGGTGTGGGGCACCGGCCCGCTGCACATCCCGTCGCTGCCCGACATCGACGGTCTCGACGGGTTCACCGGCACGATCTTCCACTCGTCGCGCTGGGACCACGACCACGACCTGCACGGCAGGCGGGTGGCCGTGATCGGTACCGGCGCCAGCGCCATCCAGTTCGTGCCGCGGATCCAGCCGCAGGTCGGCGCGCTCACCCTGTTCCAGCGCACGGCGCCATGGGTGCTGCCCAAGCCCGACCGCGACGTCCCGAAGTTCATGCGCAGGCTCTACCAGGCGGCTCCGGTGCTGCAGCGGGTGCAGCGGGCGCTGATCTACGCCCGCAACGAGATGCTTGTCGGTGGCTTCCTGAACCCGAGCCGGATGAAGGTCATCGAGAGGTTCGCCCGCGGCTACCTCGACCGCAAGTTCGCCGACCGGCCCGACCTCAAGGCCAAACTCACCCCCGACTTCACGATCGGGTGCAAGCGCATCCTGATGTCCAACGACTACTACCCGGCGCTCAAGCAGCCCAACCTCGACGTCGTCACGGAGAAGATCGTGCGGGTCACTCCCACCGGGATCGTCACCGCGGACGGTGCCGAACACCAGGTCGACACGATCATCTTCGGAACCGGTTTCAAGGTCGGCGAGGGCATGGCCGACGGCGTCACGTTCACCGGTCGCGACGGTGTGAAGCTCGACGAGGTGTGGGCCGACGGCCCGGAGGCGCTGCTCGGTACGACCGTGGCCGGGTTTCCGAACCTGTTCATCATGATCGGCCCGAACACCGGGCTGGGCCACAGCTCGATCATCTACATGATCGAGTCGCAGACGAACTACCTCCTCGATGCGCTGCGCCTGCTCGACGAGCACGGTTCCGTGGCGCTGGATACCCGCCAGGACCGGCAGGACGCGTTCAACGCGCAGATCCAGCGCAGGCTCGAAGGCTCGGTGTGGTCGCAGGGTGGCTGCTCGTCCTGGTACCTCGACGAGAACGGCAAGAACCGGACGATCTGGCCGGGCTACACGTTCGACTACCGCCGCCGCACCCGGAAGGTGAACCCGGCCGATCACGAGCTGGTCGGGTAGCGCACGCCCCGCGCCGGCTCGGCGTGGGGCGAGTTCTGCCCGTGCACCGGGCCCGGCGGCGTCGCCGGGCTCGCCGACTCGCGGCGCCCGGCCTATCGTCGCGACCGTGGCGGTTGTGGTGGTCGGGGGCGGGCTGTCCGGGGTGGCGTGTGCGGTCGAACTCGCCGCGGCGGGGGTGCCGGTCCGGGTGCTCGAGCGCTCGGGGGTGGTCGGGGGGCGGATGGCGAGCCCGCACATCGAGGGTCGTCCCGTCGATATCGGGGCGGCGTACTTCACCGTCCGCGACCCGGAGTTCGAACGTCTCGTGGACCGTTGGCGCGCCGCGGGCCTGGCCCGCCCGTGGACCTCTGAGCTCGCCGTAATGGGGGATCCCACCCGTGACCTGTCGTCCGGTCCGGTGCGCTGGGCGGCTCCGGGCGGGCTGCGCACCCTCGTCGTGGACCTCGCCGCGGGCCTGCCGGTCGAGCTGGACCGCGAGGTGCGCCGCGTCGGCCCCGGGCCGGTGGTCGACGGGCAGCCCGCCGATGCCGTCGTACTGGCCATGCCCGATCCGCAGGCGCTGCAACTGGTCGACCCGTCCTCCCCGGCGGCGGCGGAGATCGCCGGTCGCGTGTGGCGGCCGGTGATCGCGGTCGCCGCAGGTTGGGCGGCCCGTGAATGGCGCGATCTCCCGGCCGCTTTCGTCAACGACCACCCGGTGCTCTCGATCATCGCCGACGACGGCGACCGCCGAGGCGACGGCGCTGCGGTGCTGGTCGCCCACACCACCTCCGAGGTGGCCCGCGAACACGACGCCGATCCCGACGGCGCGATCACGCCGGTGCTCGACGCGCTGCGCGAACTGCTCGGCGTCGTCACCCCACCGCTGTGGACCCACGCCCACCGCTGGCGCTTCGCCTCCCCGGCGAAGGCCCGGGACCGGCCCTTCCACCTCGGCGAGGACGGCATCGCACTGGCGGGTGACGGCTGGGGCAGCCCCCGCATCGAAACGGCGTGGCGCTCGGGCACGCTGCTGGCCCGGGCCATCGCCGCGCGTCTCGCACAGCGGCCCCGGTCGGGCTCCTGAGAGCCCGATCGTGCGCCGAAACCGGGTTACCGTCGACCTATGACGGTGACGCCCCTCGACCTCCTCGGTGACCTTCCCCCCGACCGGGTGCTCACCGACCCGGACGTGATGGCCTCCTACCTGCACGACGAGGCCGAGTGGGCCGACCACGGGCGCGCGCTCGCCGTGGTGCGCCCGCAGAGCACGGCCGAGGTCGCCGAGGTCGTCGCGGCATGCGCCCGGCACCGGATCCCGGTGGTGACCCGCGGCGCGGGCACCGGGCTCTCGGGCGGCGCCAACGCCGTCGACGGCTGCGTGATCCTCTGCACCGAACGGATGCGCGACATCGTCGAGATCAACACCGCCGAGCGGCTCGCGGTCGTCCAGCCCGGTGTGGTGAACGACGACCTGCGCGCCGCCGCCGCGGCGCACGGGCTCTGGTATCCGCCCGACCCGGCGAGTGCCCCGTGGTCGACGATCGGCGGCAACGTGGCCACCAACGCGGGCGGGCTGTGCTGCGTCAAGTACGGGGTGACGCGCGACTACGTGCTCGCGCTGGAGGTCGTCACCGCGAGTGGCGAGGTCGTGCGGGTGGGGCGGCGCACCGCGAAGGGCGTGGCGGGCTACGACCTCACGGGGCTGATGGTCGGCTCCGAGGGCACCCTCGGGGTGATCACCGAGATCACCGTGAAGCTGCGCCCGGCGCGGACCACCGTGCCGCGCACCGTCGTCGGGTTCTTCGACACGCTCCCGCAGGCCGGGGACGCCGTCTCCCGCGTCATGGCCCGCGGGCTCCAACCCGCCGCATTCGAGCTGATCGACCGCGTCTGCCTGCGCGCGGTCAACGCGTGGAAGCACACCGGGCTGCCGGAGGACGCCGCCGCGCTGCTGCTCGCCCAGACCGACCTCCCCGAGCCTGCCGCCCAGCAGGAGGCCGAGGCGATCCACGCCGAGTTCGTGGCGGCCGGGGCGCGGGAGGCGATGCTGTCCACCGACGCGGTCGAGGCCGAGGCCCTGTTCGACGCCCGACGGCTCGCCTACCCGGCGCTGGAGCAGCGCGGTGAGGCGATGCTGACCGAGGACGTCTGCGTGCCGCGCGGGCGGGTCGCCGAGATGCTCGGACGGATCGAGGAGATCGGCATCCGCCACGACACGCTGATCGCCACGGTCGCGCACGCGGGCGACGGCAACCTGCACCCCCTGCTACTCACCCCGCACGGCGACGAGGCGGCGAAGGCCCGCGCCAAGGCCGCGTTCGACGACATCGTGAACGCCGCGCTCGACCTCGGCGGCACCGTCACCGGAGAGCACGGCGTCGGGCTGCTCAAGCGCGCCGGGATGCAACGTGAGTTGGGGCCCACCGTGCTGGCGATGCAGCGGGCTATCAAGGTGGCGCTCGATCCGGACGGGATCCTCAATCCGGGCAAGGTGCTGGGGTGACCTGGGCGTCGATGAGGGTGGCGAGCCCGCTGCGGGCCGTGCCGAGCGCGGCGGGCGGTCTACGGTTGCCAGGCCCCGTTCGCCGATCGACCGCGCGTCGGCGAGAGTATTGCGGTGACCCCGCTGCTGCCCGCGCTGCTTGACCCGCCCGCCCGGCTCGCCCTGCGTTTCGGCTCGGACGAGCTCAGCTACTCCGCCCTGGCCGGCGCGGCGGGCGCACTCGCGGCCTCGCTCGTGGGCCGCACCCGGGTCGCGGTGTACGCCACGCCGGACGTCCACACCGTTGTCGGGATCGTGGCTGCGCTGCTCGCCGGGGTGCCCGCCGTACCGCTCAACCCGAAGCTCGGGGAACGCGAGCTCGAGCACGTCCTCGCCGACGCCGCGCCTGAGGCCGTCCTCGCCGCACCCGGCGCCGTGCTGCCCGGCCCCCTCGCGGCGCTCCCGCGGGTCGACGTCGCGCTCGACGCGACGGGGCCGGTCCCGCGCGGCGAACCCGGCCCCGGCGCCCCGGCGCTGATCGTCTTCACCTCCGGCACCACCGGCCCGCCCAAGGGTGCGGTGCTCTCCCGCGGCGCCGTCGCCGCCAATCTCGACGCCCTCGCCGAGGCCTGGGACTGGACCGCCGAGGATCTGCTCGCCCACGCCCTGCCGCTGTTCCACGTTCACGGGCTCGTGCTCGGTGTGCTCGGGCCGCTGCGCCGCGGCAGCACGCTGCACCACCTGGGCACGCTCGACGCCACCGCGCTGGCCGCGTCCGGGGCCACCCTCGTGTTCGGTGTCCCCACGCAGTACCACCGCCTCGCCCGGGAGCTCGAGTCCGACCCGGAATCCGCCGCGGCCATCGGGAAGGCCCGGTTGCTGGTCTCCGGCTCCGCCGCGCTCACCGCCGTCGACCACGCACTGTTGCGGCACACCACGGGCCTGCACGTCCGCGAGCGTTACGGCCTCACCGAGACCCTGATCCTCACCGCGGCCCGGGCCGGCGACGATCCTGAGCCCGGCACGGTCGGGCGGCCGTTGCCAGGGACGGAGGTGCGGCTCGTGCCATTGGCCGACAGTGACGGCGAGTCGCGCGACGGGGAGCCGCGCGACGGGGGGTCGCGCGACGGCGATCTGGGTGCGGTGCAGGTCCGCGGCCCCGGCCTGTTCGACGGCTACCTCAACCGCCCCGGCGCCACGGCGGCCGCACACACCGCCGACGGCTGGTTCGCCACCGGCGACATCGGGCGCTGGACGGCCTCGGGTGCGCTCGCGCTGGTGGGGCGCAGCGCCACCGATCTGATCAAGTCGGGTGGATACAAGATCGGCGCAGGAGAGATCGAGAACGCCCTGCTGGAACACCCCGGGGTGGCCGAGGCTGCGGTCGTCGGTGTGCCCGACGAGGACCTGGGGGAGCGGATCCTCGCCTTCGTCGTGCCGGAGGGGGAGGCGCCGACCCCGGGCGAGCTGATCGATCATGTGGCGTCGCTGTTGGCCCCGCACAAGCGCCCGCGGGAGGTGCGGTTCACTGCGGATCTGCCGCGCAACGACATGGGCAAGGTGGTGAAGTCCCGGTTGCCGGTGGATTGACGGGTCACTCGTTCGGGCATTCCGCTGCGATGACCACTGCACAGATCGGAGCCCAGAGCCGGACCTTCCGCGGACCCGGGGGCGTCGGCTCGCCCCGCTTGGCCGGGCTGCCCGGCGTCCACCGTGAGGACGTCGCGACGCAACAGGTGCTCGAGGTCGAGCGCTACGACACCGACGACCGTCGCCTCGCCGCGGCCGGCATCGCGCTCGTGGTGCGCCGGGGCGGCGAGGAGCAGCCCCGCTGGCAGCTCGACCTGCCCGACGGCGACTCGGCCGAGCGCCTCGACGTCGTACTGGCGCCCGATGTCGGAGTCGCGCCGGAGTTACCCGGGGAGTTCGAGGAGCTGGTGCGGGGCGCGACCCGCAACCGCGCGATCCGGCCTGCGGGTCGCGTCCGGACCGTCCGGACCGGGACCCGCCTGCTCGGCAGTCGCAATCGACTTCTCGCGGTCGTCGTGCACGACGAGATCACCCTCGCCACGCTGGGCCGGGCCACCGAGATCAAAGCGTGGACGGAAGTGGAGCTGCGTCCCGCAGGCGCCGCGAACGCCCTCCTCGACGCGATCGAGGAGCGGCTCACCGAGCTCGGTGTGCACCCCGCCGCGGCCTCCGCCGGGGAGGGCGAGCTGGAGCGGATGCTGCGCCCGGCGCCGTCATCGCACGCGAAGCAGGGACGGCGCGCGTCGGCCGGTTCGGTCGTGTTCGCCTACCTCGCCACGGCCGCCGAACGGCTCTCCGCGGAGGACCTGCGCGTGCGCCGCGGCGAGCCCGACGCCGTGCACCAGCTGCGGATCGCATCGCGGCGGCTGCGCAGCGCACTGCAGGCCTACCGCCCGCTGTTGGACCGCGAACGCACCGAACCGCTCGTGGACGCCCTGCGCGACCTTGGCCGCGAGCTCGCACCCGCCCGGGACGCCGAGGTACTGCACGAGCGCATCTCGGCGGGCCTGCGGTCGCTCCCGCCAGAGCTGCTGCTCGGCCCGGTGCAGGCTCAGGTCACACGGCACTTCGCCCGCTTCGAGGCCGAGGCCCGGGCTGCGGTGCTCACCGCCCTCGACGGCGAGGCGTACGAGGCGCTGCGGCGCGGGCTCGACGAGCTGGTCGAGGGCCCGCCGCTGACGAGGCGCGCGGAGCGCCCGGCACGCAAGGAACTGCCCGCGCTGCTGGCCCGCACCACCCGCCGGCTGGAGGACGCTGTGACGGTCGCGACCGACCCTGCGATCGTGGCTCCCGCCCGCGGTCTGGCGGTGCACGCCGCCCGCAAGGCGGGTAAGCGGCTGCGGTACGCCACGGAGGCGGCCCGCCCGGTGCTGGGGAAGTCGCGGGCGAAGGGGCTCAAGAAGCTCCAGACCGCGCTCGGTGAGTACCAGGACACCGTGATCGCCCGCGAGGCGCTGCGTCAGCTCGGTGCGCTGGCCCACTCGGTCGAGCAGAACGGGTTCAGCTTCGGGGTCCTGCACGGCCACGAGACCGCCCGCGCCGAGCAGATCGAACGCGCCCTCCCCGCCCTCCGCCCCTGACGCCCCTGACGCCCCGCGAGTCGGGCCCAGAATGCCCGCGAGTCGGGCCCTCCGAGCCCGCGAGTCGGGCGATACGTGCGCGCGAGTCGGGCACTGACAGCGAGTTCGCCAGCTGGCCCGGCAGGTCGGCCGATCCGGCATCGGCCGGCCGGCCCGGCGTCGGGTTCCGCACCCACGCAGCAGCCGATCCTGTGCGACGATCGCGGCCGTGAGCGAACCCCGGGACGCCGTCACGGACCTGCGGCGCATCGCCTTCCTGCTGGAGCGGGCGCACGAGTCGACCTACCGGGTACGTGCCTTCCGGGGCGCCGCCGCCGCGCTGCGCGGTCGCGATCCTGACGAGCTGGTCCAGCTGGCCAACTCGGGCGAGCTGGTGCGGCTCAGGGGCGTCGGAGAGGTGACGGCGCGGTGTGTCGTCGAGTCGCTGACCGGCGAGGTGCCCGGCTACCTGCGCCGCCTCGAGGCCTCCGATCCTGCGCCGCTCGACCCCACCCCGCTCGGCAGGGCCGCGCAGGCGCTGCGCAGGGCGATCCGCGGTGACTGCCACAGCCACACCGACGCCTCCGACGGCGGCTCCCCACTGC
>JBKJPD010000299.1:0-5967 GCA_046595345.1 Pseudonocardia sp. | reverse complement strand
CTCTCGGGCGCCGGGGACCTGCGGCTGGGCCGGGCGGAGCTGCACCTGAGCCTGGCCGGGCTGCTGCACGAGCTGGCCCAGACACAGCCGCACCAGATGGCGAGGGCCATCCCGCACTACCACTCGACCCTGCAGCTTGTGCTGTCGCACGAGGCACCGGAGATGTGGGCGTCGGCGCATGCGAACCTGGCGGCGGCCTACCTCACGATGCCGATGACCGAGGCGTCCGACCAGCTCCGGCTCGGCGTCGCGGTGCAGTCGCTGCGCAGCGCGTTGAAGGTCTACAAGCCGGAGACCCATCCGGAACGGTGGGCGAGCACCCAGCTCAACCTGGCGAACTCGCTGGTCTACACCCCGTCCAAGCACCAGGCCGACAACCTCGTGGAGGCCGTCGAGCTCTACGAGGCCCTGCTGGAGGTGCGGAGCCGGGAGACCGACCCGATCGGGCGGGCGCGCGTGCTCGCCAACCAGGGCAACACGCTGGCCCACCTCGGCATGTTCGACCACGCGAAGGCCAAGCTCTACGAAGCCCGGTTCATCTTCGAGGAGTTCGGGGACCTCGAGTCGGTGCGGTCGGTGCGTGGCGTGCTCGATGAGGTCGCCCGGCAGCTGACGTTGATCAAGACCCAGGAGTAATGATGACCACGACTGCCAGCCCCGAAACCGCTGCGGCATCCAGCGACGTGAGCACCGACCCGACCTTCGAGGAACTGGCCGGTCGGGTGGACAACGCGGTGAAGGCGGTCGCCGATCTCGCCGGCCCCGCCCGCGCCGCGGCGGAGGAGCTCAAGGCCGCCGTCGAGGCCATCCACCGTGCCGCGCTCGTGACGATCGTGCGCCGGCTGCGGACCGATGCCCGCGAGCTGCTGTTCGAGCTCGTCGACGACCCGACGGTACATATGCTGCTGTCGCTGCACGGGATCGTCCGCCCGGACCCGATGACCATGGCGAACAGGGTGCTGGTGGAGGTCCGTCCCCAGCTCCAGTCCCACGGCGGTGACGTCACGCTGGTCAAGATCGAGGACGGCGTCGCGTACGTGCGGCTGGAGGGCGCTTGCAACGGCTGCTCCATGTCGTCGGTGACGCTGCGCAACCTCGTGGAGGGCGCCCTCGTGGAAGGCGTCACCGTGATCACCGCGGTGGAGGTGCTGCCCAACGAGCCCTCACCCACTCTGATCTCGGCCGATTCGCTGTTCATGGGGCCCGATCCCGAGACCGAGGGTTGGGTGAAGGCCGCTCCCGCCGCTGACCTGGCCGAGGGTGCGATCAGCCCACTGAGCCTGACCGCGGCGTCCGGCCAGCAGGCGGACGTGATCGTCGTCAACGTCGAGCAGCGCCTCACCGCGTACCACAACGCCTGTGCCCACGAGGGCCTCCCGCTGGACAACGCCCTGCTCGACCTCGGCAACGGCACGCTGACCTGCCCGTGGCACGGGTTCTGTTACGACGCGACGTCGGGGGAGTGCCTCAGCGCGCCGGGCGCGCAGCTGGAGCAGCTCCCGTTGCGGGTCACCAACGGGCACGTGTGGATCCGGGTCGGGACGTGACTGGGTCAACCCGGGGACCGTCGGACGCCGGACCGCCGGTCGTCACCGAACTGAGGATGTCCTCTTATACATCACGGCCCGGCGACGTCGAGCGCAAGCGTGGCTCGGTGACGACCCGTGCGGGCGTGGCCGCGCCTGTCGAGATCCTCACGGGCGGTTGGGTGCCGAGCGTCTGGCTCGGCGCCGCCGCGCCCGGTGGCCTCGGGCTGCCGTCCGGGACCCCGACGATGTCCTGGATGTACTCCCCGCGCGGGGTATACATCGACGACGACGTCGTGGTGGTGGCCGACTCCGGTAACCACCGGGTGATGATCTGGCACGGGGTCCCCGACCGCGACGAGCAGCCCGCGGACGTCGTGCTCGGCCAGCCGAACGGCACGACCGAGGGCCGCGCGACCGGTGGCCCGGAACGCGGGATGAACCTGCCCACCGGCGTGCTCGTGCACGGGGGCAAGCTCATCGTCGCCGATGCGTGGCACCACCGAATCCTGATCTGGAACGAGGTGCCGCGGACCAGTGACGTCACCCCCGATCTGATCCTCGGCCAGGCCGATCCCGTCTCCGTCGAGCCCAACCGGGGTGGGGAGTGCTCGGCGTCGACGCTGTACTGGCCGTTCGGCATCGCGATCGTCGGTGGGCGGTTCTGGGTGGCCGACACCGGTAACCGCCGGGTGTTGGGCTGGGACGGCGGGCTGCCCGATGCGGACCGGCCTGCGGACATCGTGCTCGGCCAGCCCGACGCGACACACCGCGAGGAGAACCGGGGTGCCGATGCCGGCCCCGACAGCTTCCGCTGGCCCCACGCCATCACCGGCACCGACGACCTGCTGCTGGTCGCCGACGCCGGGGACCACCGGGTGCTGGGCTGGACGCCGCATCCGGAGCGTGACGGGCCTGCCGACCTGTTGCTCGGCCAGCCGGACTTCGCGTCGGCGAGCGAGTGGCCCTACGGCCCGCATCGCGGCGACCGGTTCCGTTTCCCGTACGCCGTCGCGGTGGACGCGGGCCGCCTTGCCGTGGCCGACACGGCTGACAACCGCGTCCTGCTGTGGGACGAGGTGCCCACCGATGGGCGCGCCGCCGATCACGTACTCGGCCAGCCCACATTCTCTGCCATCGGCGAGAACCGCTGGTCCATGGTGGAGCACGACACACTGTGCTGGCCCTATGGCATCTCCCTGCACGGGGACCGGCTCGCCGTGTCGGACTCGGGGAACAACAGGGTCATGATCTGGCGAAGGGGGTGACCGCAACGGCTCTATCCACCCACGCCACCACCCAACGCCGACGGTTCACCGTCACCGGCGTGGTCCAGGGCGTCGGCTTCCGGCCGTTCGTCTACCGGGTGGCCACCGAGCTGGGCCTGGCCGGGCTCGTCGGCAACGACTCGTCGGCGGTGTTCCTGGAGGTACAGGGCCCGATCGCGGTGCTCGACGAGTTCGCGTTGCGCCTTGAGGCCGACGCGCCGCCACTTGCCGCCGTCGCGGCGGTGCACTTCGAGGTGATCCCGGCCGCCGCCGACACCGGGTTCCGGATCGTGGCCAGCGTGGCAGGGGAGGGTGTCCGCACGCCGATCCCGCCCGACATCGCGGTGTGTGCGGACTGCGTGTCGGAGCTGTTCGATCCCGCCGACCGGCGGTACCGGCACCCGTTCGTCACCTGCACCAACTGCGGGCCCCGTTTCACGATCATCCGCGGGCTGCCGTACGACCGTCCGGCCACGACGATGGCGGGTTTCCCGCTGTGCGAGCTGTGCACGGCCGAGTACCACGACCCGGCGGACCGCCGGTTCCATGCGCAGCCGGTGGCATGCCCCGGGTGCGGGCCCAGTCTCTGGTTCGAGCCCGGGCCGGGCTCGTACGGGCCCGCCGATGTGCGACCCGCCGGCGGGCCCTCGGCCGCGGCTTCCGCGGGCGGGCCTGGCGATGCGCGCCAGGTGGACGTGTCTGCGGGGTTCCTGACCGGCGCGGACGCCGCGATCGCCGCTGCCCAGACGGCCCTGGCCGACGGGCAGGTCGTCGCGATCAAGGGGATCGGCGGCTACCACCTCGCCTGTGTGATCGACTCCGAGGACGCTGTCGTGGCGTTGCGTTCCCGCAAGGCCCGAGGTGGGAAGCCGTTCGCGGTCATGGCCCGCGACCTCGACGCGGCCCGGCGGCTCGTCGACATCGACGACGATGAAGCCGCGGTGCTCACCTCCCCTGCTCGGCCGGTGGTGTTGCTGCGCCGCCGCCCCGACGCCCGGATCGTCGGCGGGGTGGCGCCGGGAAGCCCGTGGCTCGGGGTCCTGCTCCCGTACACGCCTGTGCACCACCTGCTGTTCGCGCCGGTGCCGGGCTCGGACTCGCCGGTGCCCGATGCGTTGGTGCTCACCAGCGCCAACCTCTCCGACGAGCCGATCTGCTTCACCGACGACGACGCGGCCACCCGGCTGCCCGCACTGGCCGATGCGGTGCTGACCCACGACCGGGCGATCCACGTGCCCTGTGACGACTCCGTGGTCCGCGTCGTGGACGGGCGCCAACTCCCGATCCGCCGGTCCCGGGGATACGCGCCGCTACCCGTCGAGCTCGGCCGCGTGGTGCCACCGGTGCTCGCGGTCGGCGGCGAGCTCAAGAACACCTTCTGCCTCACCGAGGGCAGCCGCGCCTACGTCTCGGCACACATCGGTGACATGGGCACGCTGGAGACGCTGCGGGCCTTCGAACGCTCGGTCGATCAGCTCACCGGGATGCAGGCGAGCGCCCCGCAGCGGCTCGCCGCTGATCTGCACCCCGGCTACCAGACCCGCGCCTGGGCCGAACGCAATGCGGGCGACCGGCCACTTGATCTCGTCCAGCACCATCACGCGCACGTCGTGTCGCTACTCGCCGAGCAGGGCAGGCTCGGCGACCCGATCGTCGGGGTCGCCTTCGACGGCACCGGCTACGGCCCGTGCTCGACTGCAGGGGCGGCCGGCTCGATCTGGGGCGGGGAGATCCTGCTCCTCGATAGCGCCAGCCACCGGTTCACCCGGGCGGGCCACCTGGCCCCGGTGTCACTGGTCGGCGGGGATGTGGCCGTGCGTAACCCATGGCGGATGGCGCTGGCGCACCTGCACGCCGCCGGCATCGGCTGGGACGACGACCTGGCCCCGGTGGCAGCCGGCAACCCCGCCGAGCTCCGCCTGCTCCGGTCCCAGCTCGACTCCGGCGTCGGCTGCGTGCCCTGCACCAGCATGGGGCGGCTGTTCGACGCGGTGGCCTCGCTGCTCGGGGTGCGCCACCGGATCGGCTACGAGGGTCAGGCCGCCATCGAGCTGGAGGTGCTCGCGACCACAGCTGAGCCGGGACCCGCGCCGGATGCTGCACACGACCGGCGGCCGGATCCGACCGTTCCGCGCCGAGATCTGCGTTCCGGCGGTCCGGTGGGATCGCCAACAGCACTACCGCCGTTCTCGACGCGGCAGTTCACGGTCGGCGGGGACGGGGTGCTCGATCCCGCTCCGCTGTTGCGGGGAATCGTCGCCGGGCTGCGGGCGGGCGTCCCGACCGACCGTCTCGCGGCCGATTTTCATCTCGCCGTCGCCGAGGCCGTCGCCGAGGCTGTCGCGCAGGTCGCCGGAGACGTTCGGCTCGCCGGACTGACCGGCGGGGTGTTCCAGAACGTGCGGCTGTTGCGGCTCACGCGGCAGCGGTTGCAGGATCGGGGCTTCACGGTGCTGACCCACCGCGTCGTCCCGCCGAATGATGGTGGGCTCGCACTCGGGCAGGCCGCAGTATCTGCTTTGTGTGCGCTCGACGAGGAGGGCTGAATCATGTGTCTGGGTATCCCGGGCAAGATCGTCGAGATCTGGGACGAGCCGAATGGGGCACGAATGGCTCACGTCGAGTTCCCCGGTGAGGTGAAGAAACTCTGCCTGGCCTACCTTCCGGACATGCAGATCGGCGAGTACACCATTGCTCACGCCGGTTTCGCGTTGACTCGGATCGAGGAGGCGTCGGCGTTGATCACGATCGCGACGATGGCGGAGTACGGAGTCTTCGGCGAGGATCAGGTGGTGCCCTCATGACCCAGGAAGTGATCGGGACAGCCATTGACCGGGGAATGTCCGAGGACCTGTCCTCGGACCTTGCCGCGGCCAGCCTCGTGTTGGCCCGCCGGTTCGCCGCCGGGGCCACCATGTGGTGTCTCGCCCCGGCGTGGGAGCCGCACGCGCAGCACGTCGCGGTCGAGTTCGTGCACCCGGTGATCGTCGGGAAGAAGGCGTTGCCCGCGGTGGCCCTGACCGGGCCGGACCTCGTGTCGACGGTGCGGGTATCGGTCCGCCCCGGTGACGTGGTGCTCGCGGTCGCCGCGGCCGACGACGCCGCCGTGCGCTCGGTGATGCGCCGCGCCCCGGCGTGGGGCGCCACGACGCTGTGGATCGGCAGCGGCACCC
>JBKJPD010000249.1:0-3796 GCA_046595345.1 Pseudonocardia sp. | reverse complement strand
GGTTACGACGGGTTGCCGTTGACAACCACCCTGCCCTGTGGAGTCCGGACTTTCCTCGGCGGCGGCTCTGCCCATCATCTGGGAAGGCCCGCCGACGCGGCCGCCCGGCCAGCTCGTCCGCGGTGTCACTCTACGCGGGCTCGACCGCACCGACCTCGCACCCCGTCGGGGACCCCGCACCCTCGTATGTGGGTGCAGGTGCCCCGACGGGGTGCGAGGTGACGTCACGTCCAGCTCGGGGCGACGTCGATCACCAGCCGCGAGTGGGCGCCGGGGCCGGTCAGGACGAAGACCCGGAACGGGAGGCGGGCCCGCACTCCGACGCCGAACGTCGTGTAGCCCTCGAAACTGCCGCCGTAGACCACCGAGCGCAGCGTCGGGTACCCGGTGACCGGGGCGGCGCCTGCCGGCGAGTACGTCGCGTTGCCCTGCGCGTCGTAGGACGGGTGGTGCAACTGCACCTGCAGCCGGGCGCCACGACGAGTAACACGCGGATCGACCTGGACATGACGCCCTCCTCAGGGGTCGTTGATGCGCACAACCTGAGGACGTCCCGCAAGCTCTCAGGTTGCCTCATCGGGAGCGGTGGGGACGGCGGAGCCGCAGCGCCAGCACCGGGTCGACTCACCTTCGGCGGGCATGGCGCCGCACTCCGGGCAGAGCTGGTGGAGCCAGCACACCGGGTCGCCGCCGCCGGGATCGGCGGACCCTGGATCGGCGGATACCGGATCGGTGGACACGGGGTACTCGGGCATGGCTACATCGTGCTCCGCGGGCGCGGGATAGCGTGCCGGTCGTGAACGACGCGTCGCCGGCTGCGCTGGTGTTCCTGCTCCTCGCCGGGCTGTTGGCGGGCGGGGTGAACGCCGTGGCCGGCGGCGGGTCACTGCTCCTGTTCCCGGCGCTGCTGGCCGTCGGGTTCCCACCATTGGCGGCCAACGTCACGAACTCCGTGGCGCAGTGGCCCGGCTACCTGGGCATCGTCGTCGGCGCGCGGGCCGACCTCCGGGGGCAACGGCGGCGGATCGTCCTGACCGCGGCCGTGGCGGTGGTCGGCTCGGCCGTCGGGTGCGCGCTGCTCCTGACGTTGCCCGGGGCGATCTTCGACACCGTCGTGCCGGTGCTGGTGCTGCTCGCCAGTGCGCTGCTCGCGCTGCAGCCGTGGATCAAGCGCCGGATCGGTGCACCCGCGCCGGGCGCGCCGGACCGCAACCGCGCGCTGCTGCCGGGCGTGTTCGTCGCGTCCGTGTACGGCGGTTACTTCGGTGGAGCACTGGGCGTCATCCTCATCGCAACTCTCTCGTTGTGCACCCACGACCGGCTGGTACGGCTCAACGCTCTCAAGGGTCTGCTGGCGCTGGTGATCGCCACCGTCACGGTGGTGATCTTCGCGATCGGGGCGCCGGTCGACTGGCTCTCCGTCGCGTTACTCGCGCCCACCACCCTGATCGGCGGCTTCTTCGGCGCCAAGCTCGCGCGCCGCCTGCCGGAGAACGTCCTTCGCTGGGGAGTGGTGACCCTCGGTATCGCGGTAGGCATCTATCTGCTGATCACGTGAGGCGCTGATCACGTGACGGCGCTGCTCGCGGCCGCACTGCTCGCCGCCGTGCTCGCGGCCGCCGTCGCACGCCCCCACGGCCTCCCCGAGGCGGTCGTCGCCATCCCGGCAGCGGTGCTCACCGTCGTACTCGGGCTCGTGCCGCTCGATCGAGCGGTCGGCGAGCTCGGCGAGCTCGGGCCGACGGTCGGGTTCCTGGCCGCGATCCTGCTGCTCGGGCACCTGGCCGAGGTCGAAGGGGTGTTCGCCTGGCTCGGCGGGCGGCTGGCGACGGCCTCCCGCGGCCGCCCGCAACGGCTGCTCGGGCTCGTCTTCGCCGCCGCGGCAGTCACCACCGCGGTGCTCTCCCTCGACGCGACGGTCGTGCTGCTCACGCCGATCGTCCTGGCCACCGCCACGCGCGTGCGGCTGCCCGCTCGTCCCCACGTATACGCGTGCGGGCACCTGTCCAACTCCGCGTCGAGCGTCCTGCCGGTCTCCAACCTCACGAACCTGCTCGCGTTCGCCGCATCGGGGCTGACGTTCCTCGGGTTCACCGCGCTGATGGTCGTGCCGTGGCTGGCGAGCATCGCCGTGGAGTACGTGCTGCTGCGGTGGTGGTTCCGGGACTCGCTGCGCACCCCCGCACCCCCGCCTCCCCCCGACTGCCGGACCGCGCCGGTGGTCCCGCTCGCCGTGCTGGGTCTGACGCTGTCCGGGTTCGCCGCGTCGTCACCGCTCGGGATCGAGCCGGTGTGGGTCGCCGCGGTCGGGGCGCTGGTACTGGCGGCGCGGGCGCTGGTCCGCCGGGACATGACGCCGTTCGGCGTGCTGAAGGCCACGTCGCCGCTGTTCTGCTTCTTCGTGCTGGCGCTGGGCGTGGTGGTGGCCGCGGTGGGTGCGAACGGGCTCACCGGCGCCATGCGGTCCGTGGTGCCCGACCGGCCGACCCTGCTGGGGCTGCTCGCGATCGCCGCGATCGCCGCGGTGCTCGCGAACATCGTCAACAACCTGCCCGCGACGCTCGTGCTGCTCGACGTGCTCGGCCCCGGCGCGCATCCCGGCCTGGTGCTCGCCGTGCTGCTCGGGGTGAACATCGGACCGAACCTGACCTACGTGGGGTCGCTGGCCACGCTGCTGTGGCGCCAGGTGCTCACCGACCGCGGGCGCCCCCCGAGGTTCGGTGAGTTCACCGCACTCGGCGCGCTCACGGTGCCCCCCACGCTGGCCGCCGCGGTGCTGGCGCTGTGGTGGGTGCTGTGAGCGCGGGGAGAGCACGTCCACCCGGTGGTGGGCCCGACCTGCGTCGCGGTGCGCTCGCGGCGATCAGTCGTGCGGGTGGTGGCTCGTGTCGTTCACCAGACGGACGCTCGTCCCGCCGTCTTCGTAGTAGTCGACGATCGACAGACTCGCCAGGTCCAGGTGCAGGCGGTAGAGGATGGCGGGGCCGCCGTCGAGGGCGTGGCGCAGCACCATCTTGATCGGCGTGACGTGGCTGACCAGCACCACTGCCTGCCCCGGATACTCCGCGACGATGGCGGCGCGTTCGGCCTCGACCCGGGCGCGTACCGCCGCGAAGCTCTCCCCGCCGGGGGGTGCGGCGTCCTCGCTGCCCAGCCATGCGGCGTGCAACCCGGGATCGCGTTCGCGGGCCTCGGTGAACGTGAGGCCCTCCCACCCGCCGAAGTCGGTTTCGATCAACCCGGCGCGGACGATCAGCGGTGCGCGCGTGACCTCCGAGACGGCGGCCGCGGTCTGCCGGGCCCGGCGCAGCGGCGAGCTCAGGACCGCGGCGATGCCGGGGATCGCACCCAGCCGGGCCCCAGCGCCGACGGCCTGCAGGTGCCCGAGTTCGGTGAGCTCCGGGTCGCCGTGCCCCGAGTACCGCCGCCCGACCGAGAGCTCCGTCTGGCCGTGGCGCAGCAGGAGCAGCCGGGTGGGGGCACCGACCTGGCCGGTCCACGACGCCGACCCCGCAGGATCCGGGGTGGCCGGAGCCGGCCACTGGGGGACGGGGTCGGGGCCGATCAACGCTGCTCCGCCTGCGTGTCCATCGCCCGGTTGGCCAGTGCATCGGCGCGGGAGTTGCGGGCCCGCGGGATCCAGCCGAACCGCACCGCACCGATCTCCCGGACGAGCTTGCCCGCCTCCAGCGCGAGCGGCTTCATCGCGGGGTGCTTGACCTGCCAGCGCCCCGACATCTGCTCGACGACCAGCTTGGAGTCCATCCGCACCTCGACGTCGGTGCCGCCCAGCTCG
>JBKJPD010000248.1:0-3966 GCA_046595345.1 Pseudonocardia sp. | reverse complement strand
GACCGCTCGGCGAGGGCCGCCAGGGTGCGCAACTGCTTGCGCATCATCACCAGGTCACCCCACGCGATCGGGGCGGCGAGGCGCCCGGCGGTCAGGTCGAGGCGCCCGATCAACCGGCTCGCACCTGGACCCTCGGGTACGGCGCGGTAGGTGCACGCCATCGGGCCGAAACGCCGCGTCGGTCCCGGTCGCCCGACGCCCGTGATCTCGCGTCCCGGGTCGAACGCCGCGATCTGGAAGATCATGACGAATGTCGAGCCGAGCTGAAGATCCTGCACACCGGGGGTGAGGGTGCGCGGGCTTCGACGGCCGAGATTGTCGATGAGGTCGTAGCTGTAGGGCGCCTGCGTGAGCTGGCACAGCCAGCGGAACGCCGTGGCGGCCGGGGCGGCGACGTCCACCGCGCGGATCATGCGGACGGCCGGGTCGGGGACGAGCGCGGCGCACGGGTAGTCGGCGTCGATCTCGGCGTCGGTGGCACCCCAGCTCCAGGGCAACCCGCGTCGCGGCACGCCCGTCACCCTAGCGACGCCGCGGCCACGTCGCGGAGATCAGCGGTTGACCCCCCGCCGGGGGATCGCAGGTAAACCCCGACTCGCGCATCCGCAAACCCCGACTCGCGGGCATCGAGGCCCCGACTCGCGGGGGACTGTTCGATCACACCGGGCCGTTTCAGCCGGGCACCGGGGCGAGCTCGTCCTTAGTGTTAATCGGGTCTTTGTCCATTGCCCGGAGGTGCCACGTGACCGCCCATCCCGACAACGCCCCGGAGCCCGATCTGGCGGTCACCCCTCCGAAGATGGCTGCTGCCGGCCTGCGCGCCGTTGCCGTGAGCCTGAGCATGGCCGTCAAGCAGATGGGACCGACGCGCGCGGCGCGCGGCCTGTCGCGGCTCAACCAGGTCGACGGATTCGACTGCATGAGCTGCGCGTGGCCGGACCCGGACCCCAAGCACCGGCACACCGCGGAGTTCTGCGAGAACGGCGCCAAGGCCGTGGCGTGGGAAGGCGACACCAACCGCGTCGGGCCGGAGTTCTTCGCCGCCCACAGCCTCGCCGACCTCGAGACGCGCACCGAGTACTGGATGGGTCAGCAGGGCAGGCTCACCCACCCGATGGTCAAGCGCGAGGGTGGCACGCACTACGAGCCGATCGGCTGGGACGGCGCGTTCGCGCTGGTCGCCGAGCATCTGAACGGCCTCGCGAGCCCGGACGAAGCGTTGTTCTACACCTCGGGACGCACGTCGAACGAGGCCGCGTTCCTCTACCAACTCTTCGCCCGCGCCTACGGCACGAACAACCTGCCGGACTGCTCGAACATGTGCCACGAGTCGACGTCGGTGGGGCTCGCGGACACGATCGGCATCGGTAAGGGCTCGGTCTCCCTCGACGACATCCACGAGGCCGACCTGATCGTGATCTCCGGCCAGAACCCGGGCACCAACCACCCGCGGATGCTCTCGGCACTGGAGATCGCCAAGCACAACGGCGCGAAGATCATCGCGATCAACCCGCTACGCGAGGCGGGGCTACTGAAGTTCAACAACCCGCAGAGCCCGCGGGGGCTCGCCGGTCGCGGAACCGAACTCGCCGACCACTTCCTGCAGATCCGCTCCGACGGCGACCTCGCGCTCTGGCAGGCGATCGGCCACCTGCTGCTGGAGCGCGGTGCCGTCGACCACGACTTCGTGCGCGGGCACACCGTCGGGTTCGATGCCTGGGCCGAGCACATCCGCGAGCTGGACCGCAGCGAGGTACTGGCAGCCACCGGGTTGACCTGGGCCGAGATCGAGCAGGCCGCCGACATGTTCGCGAACGCCACGAAGATCGTGAACTGCTGGGCGATGGGCATCACCCAGCACCGCAACTCCGTCGCGACGATCAAGGAGTTCGTCAATGTCGCGCTGCTCCAGGGCATGATCGGCAAGCCGGGCGCGGGCCTGTGCCCGGTGCGCGGACACTCCAACGTGCAGGGCGACCGCACGATGGGCATCTGGGAACGCGCCCCCGAATCCTTCCTCGACAGCCTCGGTGCCGAGTTCGGATTCGAGCCGCCT
The DNA here is from genome assembly GCA_046595345.1 of Pseudonocardia sp. GTDB lineage: Bacteria > Actinomycetota > Actinomycetes > Mycobacteriales > Pseudonocardiaceae > Pseudonocardia. The sequence goes on along the minus strand of JBKJPD010000248.1, from coordinate 1,910 downwards.
CGGGAGCACGGATTCGACGCGGTCGGGGCCGTCCGAGCGCTGCGCGACGGGCAGGCGAGCGTGTTCATGGGCCTGGGCGGCAACTTCGTGTCCGCGATGTCGGACACCGACGTCACCACGGCGGCGCTGCGGTCGGCGAAGCTCACCGTGCAGGTGTCGACGAAGCTCAACCGCTCCCACGTCGTGTGCGGGGGCACCGCGCTGATCCTGCCCACCCTGGGCCGCACGGAGCGCGACGACACCGGTGGCTTCTCGCAGCGCGTCACCGTCGAGGACTCGATGTCGGCGGTGCACGCATCCCGCGGGCGGATCGCCCCGGCGAGCGAGCTGCTGCGCTCCGAGGTCGACATCCTGTGCGGCATCGCCGGCGCCACCCTCGGCGACCGGTACGGCATCCCGTGGCCCGCCTTCGCGCAGGACTACCGCACGATCCGGGAGCGCATCGGGCGCGTCGTGCCCGGGTGCGAGGGCTACGCCGACAAGATCGAGCAACGCGGCGGGTTCACCCTCGCCCACCCGCCCCGCGACAGCCGCACGTTCCCCACGACGCAGGGCAAGGCCGTGTTCTCGGTGAGCCCGCTCGCCGCGGTGCGGGTGCCCGAGGGACGGCTGGTGCTGCAGACGATCCGCAGCCACGACCAGTTCAACACCACGATCTACGGCCTCGACGACCGCTACCGCGGCATCCACTCCGGGCGTCGCGTGGTGTTCATCAGCGACGCGGACCTGCGCGAGCTCGGGTTCGCCGACGGCGAGACCGTCAACCTGATCAGCGAGTGGGAGGACGGTGTGGCCCGGCGCGCGGACGGGTTCCGGCTCGTCTCCTACTCCACGCCGAAGGGTTGCGTGGCCGCTTACTACCCGGAGACCAACCCGCTCATCCCCCTCGACTCGGTGGGCTTGGAGAGCAACACCCCGACGTCGAAATGGGTGGTCATCCGCCTGGAACCCGCCGGCGTGGGTCGGCGCCCGAATGGACCGTCAACGGCCGATCGCGTCGCCATCGGGTAACGACCCGACCGCCGGATCGTGCCGACCCGCGGGGAGTTCGACGGAGAGGGTGGACAGCCGGGACACCGCCTCGCTGAGGACCTCGTCGCGCTTGCAGAACGCGAAGCGCACGAGCGTGCGGCCCAACTCGGCGTCGGTGCAGAACACCGACACCGGCACCGCCGCCACCCCGACCAGTTCCGGGAGCCGCCGGCAGAACTCGGTCCCGTCGGTGACACCGAGCGGGGCGACGTCGGTGATCACGAAGTAGGTGCCCGCTGAAGGGAAGACGGTGAACCCGGCCGCGCGCAGACCGTCGGAGAGCAGGTCGCGCTTGCGCTGCAGCCCGGCGGCGAGCTCGGCGTAGAAGCTGTCCGGCAGGGCGAGCGCGGTGGCGATCGCAGGCTGGAACGGGGCACCGCTGACGTAGGTCAGGAACTGCTTCGCCGCCCGCACCGCGGCCACCAGCGGCGCGGGCCCGTGCACCCAGCCGACCTTCCAGCCGGTGACGGAGAACGTCTTGCCCGCCGAGGAGATGGTCAGCGTGCGCTCGGTCATGCCCGGCAGCGACGCCATCCGGACGTGGTCGTGGCCGGCGAACACCTGGTGCTCGTAGACCTCGTCGGTGACGACGTAGGCCCCGTGCTCCACCGCGAGCTCCGCCACCAGCTCCAGCTCGGCGCGAGTGAGCACGGTCCCGGTCGGGTTGTGGGGGGTGTTGAGCAGCACCACCCGGGTCTTCTCGCTGAACGCCGCCCGCAGGTCGTCGGGGTCGAGACGGAAGCCCGGCGGGCGCAGCGGCACGGCCCGGCGGACCGCCTGCGCCAGCGCGATCGACGCCGCGTGCGCCGCGATCCGGGACGGGAAGAACCAGTACCCACCGGGGCCGGGGGTGCCGGCGCTGCGCCGGGCGGTCGCCG
>JBKJPD010000664.1:0-4751 GCA_046595345.1 Pseudonocardia sp. | reverse complement strand
ACCGCGAGCAGCGACACCGGCACCCCCGCGACGCGGGGAGAGTTCGACAGCCGCGCGCGCCGCGGGGACCCACGATGACCAAGCACCGGCGGGTCGCCGTCGCGAGCCCGCAGACCCGCCTCGCCATCGCGCGGCGGCACACCGGCATCCGCGCGGAGCACCCGCACCTCGCACCGGCCGACCTGGAACGTGCCCGCCGTATCCACCGCGTCCAACTGCGGCGCGCGCTCACTGCCGTGGCCCTGCTCAGCGGGCTGATCATCGGCTTGCCGCTACTGTTGGCCGTGCTCCCGGAGCTGGACGGCGCCCGCGTCGCGGGGGTGCCGGTGTCGCTGCTCGCGGTGGCGGTGCTGCCCTACGGGCTGCTCGTGGTGCTCGCGGGCTGGCAGCTACGCCGGGCGGAGGCAGCGGAACGGCCGGTGGAGCGACGGTGAGGCCGGTCGCGATCCCGGGGGGGATCCCGTGGTGATCGGTGGATCCATCGTCCTGGTCGTGCTGGCCACCTTGCTGGTCGGTGCGCGGGGAGTCGCGGCGATCCGCAGCACGTCGGATTTCCTGGTCGCGTCCCGGCGGATCTCGCCGACGCTCAACGCGGCGGCGGTGTCGGGGGAGTATCTGTCGGCGGCGTCGTTCCTCGGGGTGGCCGGGCTCGTCGTCAAGGACGGCGTGGGGGCGCTGTGGTACCCGGTCGGGTTCACCGCGGGCTACATCGCGATGCTCGCGCTGGTGGCCGCGCCGATGCGGCGGACCGGTGCGCTGACCGTGCCCGACTTCGCGGAGGCCCGGCTCGGTTCACCCGGGCTGCGCAAGCTGTCCGCCGTGGTCGTGGTGGTGATCGCCACGCTCTACCTGGTGCCGCAGTTCAAGGCCGCGGGCCTGGTGCTCACCGTGGTCAGCGGCACCCCCTACTGGGTGGGGGTCGTCGTCGCAGGCGCGGCCGTGAGCATCACCCTGGCGCTCGGCGGCATGCGGGCAGCCACCTACGTGCAGGCGTTCCAGTTCCTGCTCAAGCTGGTGCTGTTCATCGTCCCGGCGATCTGGCTTCTGCTGCAGGTCGGTGCCGACACCCGCCGCGAGGCGCTCTCGCCGGTGGAGTTCACCCGCTTCGATCACTCGACGCCGGTCGAGTTCCGCCTCGACACCGAGCTGACGATCACCGAGCCGACGCGCGTCGCGCTCTCCGGCGCGCCGGAGGAGGTGCTGGCGCCGGGCCGCTACGCCGCCGGGGCGGGGAGCACCTGGACCTTCGCCGCGGGCGCCGACGTGCCCGACGTCGACGGTTCCTTCCCGCCGGGCGGCGAGGACTGGTCGCGCCCGCTGCTCGACCCGGGCCGGGACGGTTTCCCGCTGCTCGCCACCTGGTCGGTGCTGGTGGCCACGGTGCTCGGCACGATGGGCCTACCGCACATCATCGTGCGGTTCCACACCAGCTCCGACGGGCGGGGCGCGCGGCGCACCGCGGCGATCACCGTGGCCCTGCTCAGTGGGTTCTACCTGTTCCCCGCCGTCTACGGGCTGCTGGGCGCGGTGTTGCTGCCCGAGCTCTACCTGTCCGGGGGCACCGACATCGTCGTTGTCGCGCTGCCCGCGCGGGTGGACTCGGGGTGGGCCGGCACGCTGTTCACCGCGATGCTCGGCGCGGGCGCGTTCGCCGCGTTCCTCGCCACCTCGCTGGGTCTGCTGCTCGCACTGTCCGGTGCGGTGTCCCACGACCTGCTGCCCGGCACCACGGTGCGCCGGCTGCGCTTCACCACGCTCGGCGCGGCCGTCGTCGTGGTGGCGCTGGCACTGCCTGCGGTGCACCTCGATGTCGGGGTACTGGTCACCTCGGCATTCGCGGTGGCGGCGTCCACGTTCTGTCCGTTGCTGGTGCTCGGGATCTGGTGGGCGCGGCTGACCGCGCGGGGGGCCGTCGTCGGGATGGTGGTCGGGCTGGTGTGCTCGGCCGGGGTGATCGTGATCGACCTGTTCCTCGGTACCCCGCCGGGGCTGGCCTCGATCCTGCTCGGGCAGCCCGCACTCTGGACGGTGCCGCTCGCGTTCGCCACGATGGTGCTGGTGTCGTTGCGCGGTCGGCCCCCGGCATGGGCGGCCGCGGCCATGTTGCGGCTGCACCTCGACGAGACGGAGCGCTCCGGCTGACGCCGCCGGGCTGCGACCGTCGGGCCCCATCGACGACCGTTCGTCGGCCGCTCGTCGCGCACCTCGGCGGAGTGTCGTATCCCACTTCCGTCACTGCTCGTGAGCGCCTTTCCTATCTTTCGATCCAGGTGGGGTACCGGGCTGATCCAGATGGGCCACCGGGACTGGGTTCAGAGTGCAGGGAGGCACCTTGTGAGTACCACCGATTCGTCGCCCTCGGCAGAGGTCCGGGACTGGGAGGCCGTACAGGCCGAACCCGAGTTCCAGGAACTGCGCCGCAGGCTGCGCACTTTCGTGTTCCCCGTTGCCGGGGGGTTCCTGGCCTGGTATGTGCTTTACGTGCTGCTGGCGACCTACGCCGTCGGGTTCATGTCGATCAGGCTGATGGACAGCAACATCACCGTCGGACTCGTGGTCGGGCTGCTGCAGTTCGTCTCGACCTTTGTGATCACCGGCGTGTACGTGAAGTTCGCCGGGCGGCGGCTCGACCCGCTCGCCGCCGATCTCCGTGACGAGCTCGAGGGGAAGCAGAAGTGAATCTTGCGCAGGGTGGTGTGGAGGGCAGCAGCCCGCTGCTCAACATCTCGATCTTCGTCACGTTCGTGGCGATCACGCTCCTGATCGTGATCCGGGTCAGCAGGCGCGCAACATCGAGCGCGGCGGACTTCTACACGGCGGGCGGCGGCTTCACCGGCCCACAGAACGGTGTCGCGATCTCCGGCGACTACCTGTCGGCGGCGTCGTTCCTCGGCATCGCGGGCGCGATCGCGCTGAACGGATACGACGGCTTCCTGTACTCGGTCGGCTTCCTCGTTGCGTGGCTCGTGGCGCTGCTGCTGGTCGCGGAGCTCATGCGCAACACCGGCAAGTACACGATGGGTGACGTGCTGGCGTTCCGGATGCGGCAGCGCCCGGTGCGCGCCGCGGCCGCCACGTCGACGCTGGCCGTGTCCTTCTTCTACCTGCTCGCGCAGATGGCGGGCGCGGGCGGACTCGTCGCGCTGCTGCTCAACATCACCGACAAGTTCCAGCAGTCGATCGTGATCGCCGTCGTCGGCGCCGTGATGATCGCCTACGTGCTCATCGGCGGCATGCGCGGCACCACCTGGGTGCAGATCATCAAGGCGGTGCTGCTCATCGTGGGCGCCGGCGTGATGACGGTCTGGGTGCTCGCGCTCTATGGGTTCAACCTCTCCGCGGTGCTCGGTGACGCCGTCGCGAAGGGTGGCGAGACCGGCGCAGCGCTGCTCAACCCCGGCAAGCAGTACGGCAAGACCGCCACCACCCAGATCGACTTCCTGTCCCTCGGGCTGGCGCTGGTGCTCGGGACCGCGGGCCTTCCACACATCCTGATGCGCTTCTACACCGTGCCCACGGCGAAGGAGGCCCGCCGCTCCGTCGTGTGGGCGATCGCGCTGATCGGGCTGTTCTACCTGTTCACCCTGGTACTCGGCTACGGCGCGGGTGCGCTCGTCGGACCCGATGCGATCAAGAAGGCGCCGGGCGGGGCCAACTCCGCCGCGCCGCTGCTGGCCTACGAACTGGGTGGCACCGTGCTGCTCGGCCTGATCGCCGCGGTGGCGTTCGCGACCATCCTCGCGGTCGTCGCAGGCCTCACGATCACGGCCTCGGCGTCGTTCGCCCACGACATCTACGCGAACGTGATCAAACGCGGACAGCTGAAGGACCCCGACGCCGAGGTCAAGGTCGCCCGCATCACCGCGGTCGTCATCGGCATCGTCGCGATCTTCGGCGGCATCCTCGCCAACGGGCAGAACATCGCGTTCCTGGTGGCGCTCGCGTTCGCGGTGGCGGCGTCGGCGAACCTGCCGACGATCCTCTACTCGCTGTTCTGGAAGCGATTCAACACCGCGGGCGTGCTGTGGAGCATCTACGGCGGCCTCGGGACCACCGTGCTCCTGATCGTGTTCTCGCCGGTGGTGTCGGGCAAGGCCGTCGACAAGGTGACAGGTAAGAGCGCGTCGATGCTCCAGGGCGTCGACTTCCACTGGTTCCCGCTCGACAACCCGGGCATCGTCTCGATCCCGCTGTCGTTCCTGCTCGGCTATCTCGGCACCGTCCTGAGCAAGGAGAAGGCGGACGTCTCCAAGTACGCCGAGATGGAGGTCCGCTCGCTCACCGGTGTCGGTGTCGAGAAGGCCGTCGACCACTAGGTCGGTTGGACTGGACCAGCTGCACGACAGACGGCCCGCACCGGGTGATCCCGGTGCGGGCCGTCCGCCGTCTCCGGTCAGGCCGGTTCGGCGTCCGGCCGGACGTAGGCGGCCGAGACCCCGGCCAGGCCACGCAGCGCGAGCGCCGTCGCCACCTCGTCATTCCCGTCGTCGTGATCGGGGTCGGAGGTGGTGGTGCACCACGTGGCAAGGCCGGCGTCCACCTGACCCCGGGATGCATCGGGCGACCCCGGTGTCATCCGCGCCCCGCCGGCGCTGATGGGTGTGCTGCACGGCGTCAACTTTGTGCTGTTGCCCGTCCTGGGCAGGCTGCTGGGGCTCGACCGCGAGATGCGCGATTCCCCCGATCACGATTCCCCCGATCACGATTCCCACGATCACGATTCCCACGACGAGGAGGTGGCCTGATGGCCT
>JBKJPD010000646.1:0-3485 GCA_046595345.1 Pseudonocardia sp. | reverse complement strand
CGTCGCGACCTCGCCGACCTGCCGGCCAACAAGCGCTGGCGGTCGCAGCGGATCGGCGCCGGGATCGGGGATCCCGGGCCGCGTGGACGCATCTTGACCCGGGGCGAACCCGGGTGGCAGATCGTCGCCGAGGTGGCCCCGCTGCCCGGCGAACCGATCATCGACAAGCCTGGCAAGGGCGCGTTCTACGCAACCGACCTCGACATGGTGCTGCGTACCCGAGGCATCACCCACTTGGTACTGACGGGGCTCACCACCGACGTCTGCGTGCACACCACGATGCGCGAGGCGAATGACCGCGGGTACGAGTGCCTGCTGCTGTCGGACTGCACCGGCGCCACTGACCTGGACAACCACCACGCGGCGCTGCGGATGGTGACCATGCAGGGCGGCGTGTTCGGTGCGGTCAGCGACTCGGAGCGGCTGCTCGCCGCACTCGACGCACCCTCGGTGGTGCGGTGATTCCCGAGCGACCGGTGGTGGTCGAGGCGTCGGGATCGGAGCGAGTGGGGTCCTTGCAGGGTGGCGTGCTGCGTTCGGCGTACCTGTCGGGCTCCTTGAGCCCGGTCGACGTGGTCGACGTGGTGTTCGAGCGGATCGCTGCGCGGGGTGAGGACGGGGTGTGGATCCACCTTCTCGATCGTGCTCGGGTGCGGTCAGCCGCCGCGGCTCTGACCGACCGGTGGGAGGGGGTCGAGCTGCCGCCGTTGTTCGGATTGCCGTTCGCGGTGAAGGACAACATCGCGGTGGCGGGTGTGCCGACCACGGCGGGGTGTCCGGCCCGCACCGGTGTCGCCGAGGAGAACGCCCCACTGGTGGACCTGCTCGTGGCGGCCGGTGCGCTGCTGATCGGCACCACCAACCTGGATCAGTTCGCCACCGGTCTGACCGGGACGCGGTCTCCGTTCGGGACCCCGGTGTGCCCGGTCGATCCCACCCGGGTCGCGGGCGGGTCTAGCTCGGGCTCCGCGGTTGCTGTCGCCACAGGACTGGTCAGCTTCGCGGTCGGTACCGACACCGCCGGGTCCGGGCGGGTCCCGGCCTCGTTCACCGCCACGGTGGGGGTCAAGCCGAGCCGGGGCCGGGTCAGCACCCGCGGTCTGGTTCCGGCCTGCCGCTCGCTGGACTGCCCCAGCGTGTTCGCGCTGAATGTCAGCGACTGCGCCGAGGTGCTCGCTGTCCTTGACCACTACGACCCCGCCGACCCCTACTCGCGTCGGCTGCCCAGCGTGTCGCCCCGGGTGACGCGGGCCGCGCCTGCCGGGGTGCGGGTGGGCGTTCCACCGCGCAGCCAGCTGCAGTTCGAGGACGACGACGCCGCCCGCGCCTGGCAGTCTTGTCTGGACCAGCTCGATGCGATGGGTGCCGAGCGCGCGGAGATCGACCTCGATCCGTTCCTCGCCGCTGGGCAGCTGTTGTACTCCGGACCGTGGCTCGCCGAGCGCTGGGCGGCGTTCGGGGACTTCCTGATCGATCACCCCGACGAGGTGAACCCGGTGGTGGCCGAGGTGGTGCGAGGCGGGCGCGAGGTCACCGGGGCGGCGGTGTTCCGCGGCCAGCACGAGCTCGCCGAGCTGCGGCGGCGCAGCGAGATGACATGGGGCCAGGTCGAGGTGATGCTGCTGCCCACCACCCCCGAGCACCCCACCATCGACGCCGTGGCACACGATCCCATCGGGGTCAACGAGCGGCTCGGCCGGTGGACGACCTTCGCGAACCTGCTCGACCTGGCCGCTGTCGTGGTACCCGCCACCAGGACCCGCACCGGACTACCTGTCGGCGCGCAGCTCCTCGGACCCGCCGGCTCCGAGGCGACGCTCCTGAGCCTCGCTGCGGCATGGGAGAGCTTCCACGACATGGAGGCGGGCGCCACCGGTCACCCCGTCCTGGCCGCCGCTCCAGCTCCCCCGACCGTCGCGCACCCGGCAGAGGACGGGCGGACCCTGCTCACCGTCGTCGGAGCCCACCTGTCCGGTCAGCCCCTCAATACGGTGCTTGTCGAGCTCGGCGCCCGGCTGCACGACACCACTCCCACCGCCGCGACCTACCGGCTCGTGTCCCTGCCCGGGGGGCCGCCGGCACGTCCCGGTCTCATCCGCGTCCGCACCGGGGGGAGCCCGGTCGAGGCAGAGACCTGGTCGGTACCGACAGCTGCCCTGGGAACGCTGCTCACCACCGTTCCCCCACCGCTGGGCATCGGGCACGTCGACCTCGCCGACGGCACCACCACCCTCGGTTTCGTGTGCGAGGCAGCCGGCGACGCGGACGCCCTCGACATCACCGACCACGGAGGCTGGCGGGCCTACCTCGCCGTCTCCACTGGATCGGCATGTGCTGCTGTCACCTCGTCGTAACGACAACAGGAGTTCACATAAACATGAGTCCGAGATCGCATCCGGCTATGGATACAACACTGTCTCCGAGCGTGGCCGCGGCCACGCAGGATCACACCTCGTCATGGCGCACCGGGCTTCTCGGCCTGCAGCACGTCATTGTGATGTACACCGGCTGCGTCGCCGTGCCCCTCGTGTTCGGATCCGCCGTCGGGTTGGACACCCGCGCGATCGGTCTGCTGGTCAACGCTGACCTCGTCGTGGCCGGCATCATCACCCTCGTCCAGGGCCTCGGGATATCCACGATTCTGGGGGTCCGCCTTCCCGTCATCGCCGGAGCGTCGTTCACCGCTGTCGCCCCGATGATCCTCATCGGGTCGCAGTACGGTCTGCCCGCGGTGTGGGGCTCGATGCTGGTCGCGGGAGCCTTCGGAGTCCTGGCTGCCGTCCCGTTCTCGCGGCTGTCGCGGTTCTTCCCGCCATCGGTGCGGGGATCCGCCGTGACCATCATCGGGCTGTCGCTGATCGGCAAAGCCGCGGAGATGGTCACCGGCAACGCCGACCAGGCAAGGGGTTCCGACCTGGCGCTGGCGGGTGGTGTCATCTTCGGGATCGTTCTCCTGATGCGGTTCGGACGCGGCTTCCTGTCCCAAGCAGCGGTCCTCATCGCGCTGGTGGTCGGGACGCTGGTCACTGTGATCACCGGGAGCGCGGACTTCTCCGCGGTCGGCGGGTCCGGCTGGTTCGGCCTGCCGCACCCCTTCGCCTTCGGTGCCCCGACGTTCCCGTTGGCCGCGGTCATCTCGATGTGCATCGTGATGCTGGTGATCTTTACCGAGTCGACGTCGTACATGATGTCCGTCGGAGAGATGGTGGGGCGCCCGGTCAGCAACTACGACGTCGCGAGGGGCCTGGCCGCAGACGGGGCATCCGGGATCCTCGGAGGCGCGTTGACCGCGTTCCCCGACACCATCTTCGCCCAGAACGTGAGTCTGGTGCGTATGACCGGGGTCCGCAGCAGGGCGGTCGTGGGCGTCGCCGGGGTGGTACTCGTAGCGATGGGCCTGATCCCCAAGCTCGGCGAGGTGATTGCCAGTGTGTCCCCGACGGTGGTCGGGGCAGTCAGCCTGGTCATGTTCGCCCTCGTCGCCG
>JBKJPD010000610.1:0-4810 GCA_046595345.1 Pseudonocardia sp. | reverse complement strand
CAGCCCGTTGGGCCCGGACGCGTCCTCGGTCAGGTACATGTTGCCGGCCTTCGGGTCGACGGCGACGGCCTCGTGCGGGTACCGGCCCAGGCACTTGATCGGCTGCGGATCGCGGTTCTCGTCGGGGTCCTCGGCGTCGACCTCGAAGACGTAGCCGTGGTCCTTGGTGTAGAGGTTGCGGCCACCGGCCTTCTCCTCGGTCTCCTCACAGGTCAGCCAGGTACCCCACGGGGTCACCCCGCCGGCGCAGTTGACGGCGGTACCCGCAACCCCGACGAACTCACGCAACGGTCGCCCGTGGACGTCGGTCTCCACGATCGTGCAGCCGCCCCCGGCGGCGGGGTCGTAGACGAGGCGGGCGTCGCCGTGCGGAACCGGCAGCGGGGCGAGTGCGAGGGAGGCCCGGATCTCGTGGTTGTAGACCACGACGTTGTTACCGCCCTTGCCCTCGAAGGCGCCGGCGCCGTCGTGGTTGCTCGGGGTCAGCTCGCCGGTGTCGAGCCGGCTCACTCCGGCCTCGGTGACGATCGTGTAGCTGAAGCCCGCCGGCAGTGCGAGCCGGCCGGCCGGGTCGGGGACGAGGGGGCCGTATCCGGCGGTCCGGGCCGGCCCCGCCGCGGCGTTGGGGGCGGTGAGCAGTACTTCGGTCGCCCCGATCAGCACTACGCCGGCGCCGGTCGCGGCGGAGCGCTGAAGGAAACCTCTACGTGACAGATCAGCGGTCATAGTGGCGGTTTTCTCCTCGTTTCGGGCCCAATCGACTCACTCGATCGAGTCAGGCCTCACGCTGCGCGACTCAAGCCACTCCCAGATGAACACAGCCGGTCCACAACATTGCCGGGTGACGTCGACGAAGTACCGGCCGATCTGCGCCGCGGGGCGCTCCGGATGGCGCGAAGCGCCTCATGACCGGGAGACGCACCCTTGCCAGGAGACCGCTCAGCGCAGGGCGATCCGGCCCTGGCCCGCCCGCACCGTGCCGATCACCGCTGCCGCGCCGGCCAGCGCCCGCACCGCCTCGGCCGCCCGTTCGGGCGTCGCACCGAACAACAGCCCACCCGAGGTCTGGGCGTCGGCGAGCAGCAGGATGCCGAGCTCGTCGACACCGCCGGTGTCCAGCATCGGCGCCACCCAGTCGCGGTTGCGCCGCGAACCGCCGGGCATGTACCCGGCCGCAGCCAGTTCACGGGCGCCGTCGAGGAACGGCACCGCGGCCACGTCGATCTCGGCGTCCACGCCCGACGCGGCCACCATCTTCGCCAGGTGTCCGAGCAACCCGTACCCGGTGACGTCGGTGCATCCGGTCGCCCCGGCACCGACGGCCGCACGGGCCGCTGCGGCGTTGCTCGCGGTCATCGAGGCGACCGCGGCGGCGGCGAGGGCGTTCGGCGCGGTGCCGGCCTTGATGGCCGTGGTGACGACGCCGATACCGAGGGCTTTGGTGAGCACCAGCGCGTCGCCGTCGCGCAGGCCCGCGTTGGTGAGGATCCGGTCCGGGTGCACCTCGCCGATCACCGCGAGACCGTACTTGGGTTCGGGATCGTCCACGCTGTGCCCGCCGACGACCGCGAACCCACTCTCCGCCCCGATCTCCGACCCTCCCGCCATCACCTCGGCCAGCATCCACATCGGCAGCTCGCTCGACGGCCACGCCACGAGGTTCAGGGCGAACAACGGCCGCCCGCCCATCGCGTAGACGTCGGACACCGCGTTCTGGGCCGCGATCCGGCCCCAGGTGCGGGGGTCGTCGACCACCGGAGTCAGGAAGTCGGTCGTCGCCACCAGTGCGCGGGCAGCGTCCAGCCGCCAGACGGCCGCGTCGTCACCGGTCTCGGTGCCGACCAGTAGGTCCGGATGGGTGGGCGGGGTCAGCGTGCGCAGGACCTGCGCGAGCTCGCCGGGGGCGAGCTTGCACGCTCAACCGGCGCCGTGGCTGAACTGCGTGAGGCGACGGGAAGACACGGTGCCAGCCTACGACCCGGCCCCGAGACCGCCGGAGCACGCGTCCGGCACGCCGTGCCCGGCCCGGTCGACGCGGCCCCGCCGCTCACCCGGGGCCCGACGCCCCGCGCCGTCGTCGAGCCGGGCGAGCCGGTCCACGGGATGCGGGTCGAGCAGCAGGTATCGGCGACGGGACGCCGGCCGTAGTCATCGCGGACCGGGGCTGATCACCGGCCGGGACGTCGGCGGCCTTCGGCCCCGTCCGCGTCCCGGCTCTAGAGTGAGGCCGTGACCGCCGTCGACCCGCGCCGCAACGTGCCGCGCACCGACGCGCTGCTGGCCGAGCCGCGCATCGCACAAGCCGCCGAGCGTCTGGGCCGCCCACTGGTCAAGGCCGCAGTCGTCGCCGCGCAGGTCCGGGCCCGCTCGGGGGATATCCCCGTCGACGCCGTCGCCGACGCCGTCCTCGACGGCCTTCCGGGCACCGCGACCGAGCTGCGTGCGGTCCTCAACGCCACGGGTGTGCTGCTGCACACCAACCTCGGCCGGGCCCCCCTCTCCGCCGCGGCCCGCGATGCCCTCGCGCTCGCCTCGGGCACCTGCGACGTCGAGCTCGACCTCGCCACCGGCGGTCGCGGCCCGCGGGGCACGGGCGCGGTCGGCGCACTGCTGGACGCGGTGCCCGCCGCCGGCGCGGCACATCTGGTCAACAACGGGGCGGCGGCGATCGCGCTCGTCGCGCTGGCCCTCGCCGCGGGGCGGACCATGGTCATCGCGCGCGGCGAGCTCGTCGAGATCGGCGACGGCTTCCGGATTCCCGAGCTGCTGGAGGCCACCGGCGCGCGGCTACGCGAGGTCGGCACCACCAACCGGGTCACCCGTGCCGACTACGCCGCCGCGATCGACGAGAACACCGCGTTCATCCTCAAGATCCATCCGTCGAACTTCGTGGTCAAGGGATTCACGCGCGCCTGCGGGATCGATGAGCTGACGGGTCTGGGTGTGCCGATCGTGGCCGACATCGGCTCCGGGTTGCTCGCCCCGCACCCGCTGCTGCCCGACGAGCCCGATGCCGCCACGGCGCTCGGCCACGGCGCCACGCTGGTAACGGCGTCGGGCGACAAGCTGCTCGGCGGCCCCCAGGCCGGGCTGCTGCTGGGCGCTCCCGGCCTGGGGGCGGAGTGGGTGGCGCGCGTCCGCCGACATCCACTGGCCCGGGCGATGCGCGTCGACAAGCTGACCCTCGCCGCGTTCGAGGCCACCCTGCGCGGGCCGGTGCCGCCTACCCGCCGCGCACTGGACACCGACGTCACGGTATTGCGGGCCCGTGCAACGAAGCTCGCTGCGGCGCTCTGCGGAGCGGGAGTCGATGCGCATGCGGTCGACTCGGACTCGACCGTCGGGGGCGGTGGCGCGCCCGGGGTGGCGCTGCCCAGCGCCGCCGTCGCGATCCCGGAGCTGTACGCCGCCGCCCTTCGAGCGGGTGATCCCGCTGTGCTGGGCCGCATCGAGCGTGGCCGTTGCCTGCTCGACCTGCGCGCGCTGCCCCCCGAGGCAGACGAGGCGCTCGCCGCCGCCGTGGTCCGCGCACATTCGTCCCAGCCATATTCGTCCCAGCCAGGTTCGTCCCAGCCAGGTTCGTCCCAGCCATGTTCGTGATAGCCACGGCGGGGCACGTCGACCACGGCAAGTCGACGCTCGTGCGCGCGCTGACCGGTATGGAGCCCGACCGGTGGGCCGAGGAGAAGCGCCGGGGCATGACGATCGACCTCGGCTTCGCCTGGACAACCCTCGACGGGGTCGGTCCCGTCGCGTTCGTGGATGTGCCGGGCCACGAGAGGTTCGTCAGCACGATGCTGGCCGGCGTCGGGCCGGTGCCCGCGGTGGTGTTCGTCGTCGCCGCGGACGAGGGCTGGATGCCGCAGTCCGGCGAGCATCTCGATGCGCTCGCTGCCCTGGGGGTGCGCGACGGCCTGCTCGTGATCACCCGCAGCGACCTGATGGAACCCGAACTGGCCCGCGACGAGGCCCACCAGCACCTGGCCGGCACCCCGCTCGGCGATCTGCCCGCGGTGTGCGTCTCCGCGGTCACCGGCGCCGGGATGGACGAGCTGCGCACGGCCATCGGCACGCTCACCGCCGCGCTACCCGTGCCCGATCCGGGCGCCGACGTGCGGCTGTGGGTCGACCGCGCGTTCACGATCCGCGGCGCGGGCACAGTGGTCACCGGCACCCTCGGCGCCGGCCGGATCCGCGTCGACCACGAGTTGGAGCTCGCCACCCACGACGGCACCCGGCGCGTGGGGGTACGGGCTCTGCAGAGCCTCGGTGCGGGAGTCGAGGAGGCTCGCGGCGTGTCCCGGGTGGCGGTGAACCTGCGCGGGCTGCCGCTGGAGGCCGTCTCCCGCGGGGACGTACTGCTCACCCCCGGAGCATGGTTGACCACTGATGTGATCGATGTCCGACTGCACGGCGTCCGCGGTGGGTCACCCGATCCCGCGGACCTCCCCGACGAGCTGAGCCTGCACATCGGTGCCGCCGCGGTGAGCGCCCGCGTGCGCCCGCTCGGACCCGACACCGTCCGGCTGCGGCTGCGGCGCCCACTGCCGCTTCGGATCGGGGATCGGGCGGTGCTGCGCGACCCGGGACGCCGGTGCGTCACCGCCGGGCTGACGGTGCTCGACGTCGCGCCGCCGGAGCTGCAACGTCGCGGCACCGCGGCCCGCCGCGCCGACGAGCTCGCCACGATGGACGGGGTGCCGTCGGCGGTGGCCGAGTTGACCCGCCGCGGTATCGCCCGCCGCATCGACCTGCTCGCCATGGGTCTGGCGGCCCCCGACCTCGACGCCCTCGCCCACGGGGGCACCCC
>JBKJPD010000588.1:0-7455 GCA_046595345.1 Pseudonocardia sp. | reverse complement strand
GGCGCCCGGAACCTGCGGGCCTACGTGTGCGGCCGGTCCCGCAGTGGCCACTTCCACCTGGCCACCGACACCGCGGCCCTGCCACTGCGCCTGCGCATCCCGCAGCAGCGCCTCAGCGCCTGACCCCGACCCGTGGTCACCGCACGTGCACGATCGTCGTTGCGGCGTGCTCTCCGGCCAGGATCGGCTGTTTACGCGCCGGATCGATGATCCCGGACGGGCTCGGTGGCGTGTCGGGCGGACCTGGCAGGGTGTGGGCGAACCCGGCCGCACGACCCAGGAGAGCGTCATGTCGATCCACCCCCGTGCCGGCACCCCCGCCCAGCCCGGAGACCTCGTGGACGTCGAGAAGCTGCTCGCCGCCTACCACGACGGGCATCCCGACCCCACCGACGCGGTCCAGCGGGTGGCGTTCGGCACGTCGGGCCACCGCGGATCGTCGCTGGCCACCACCTTCAACGACGACCACATCGCGGCCACCAGCCAGGCGATCTGCGAGTACCGGGCGGGCCACGGCGTCGACGGGCCGCTGTTCATCGGCCGGGATACGCACGCGTTGTCGGAGCCCGCATGGGTCACCGCGATCGAGGTGTTCACGGCCAACGACGTGTCCGTGCTCGTCGACGCCGCCGACGGGTTCACGCCCACCCCGGCGGTCTCACACGCGATCTTGGCGCACAACCGGGGCAGGGTCTCGGGGCTCGCCGACGGCGTCGTCGTCACGCCGTCGCACAACCCGCCCGCCGACGGCGGCTTCAAGTACAACCCCTCCAACGGTGGCCCAGCCGACAGCGACGCCACGCGATGGATCGCCGACCGCGCCAACCAGTTCCTGACGGCTGGGCTGGCCGGGGTGCGGCGCCGGTCGCTGCGCGGCGCGGACCTGGGGCGTTACGACTTCCTTGGCGAGTACGTCGCCGACCTCCCGAATGTGGTGGACCTCGACGCGATCCGCACCGCCGGGGTCCGGATCGGAGCCGACCCGCTCGGCGGCGCCAGCGTCGCGTACTGGGGCGCGATCGCCGAGCGCCACCGGATCGACCTGACCGTCGTCAACTCGGGAGTCGACCCGCAGTTCGGGTTCATGACCCTGGACTGGGACGGCCGGATCCGGATGGACTGCTCCTCGCCGTACGCGATGGCCTCGCTGGTGGCGGCGCGGGCGAACTTCCCGATCTCCACCGGCAACGACGCCGATGCCGACCGCCACGGCATCGTCACCTCCGATGCCGGGCTGATGAACCCCAACCACTTCCTGGCCGTCGCCATCGGGCACCTGTACGCGAACCGGCCCGGCTGGCCTGCCGCGGCGGGGATCGGGAAGACGGCCGTGAGCTCGTCGATGATCGACCGGGTGGCCGCCGACCTCGGGCGCAGGCTCGTCGAGACACCTGTCGGGTTCAAGTGGTTCGTGCCCGGGCTGCTCGACGGCTCGCTCGGCTTCGGCGGTGAGGAGAGCGCGGGCGCGTCGTTCCTGCGCCGCGACGGCAGGGTGTGGACCACCGACAAGGACGGGATCATCCTGGCGCTGCTCGCGTCGGAGATCGTCGCGGTGACCGGTGAGACGCCGTCGCAGCGCTACGCCACGCTCACGTCGCGGTTCGGGGCGCCTGCCTACGCGCGCATCGACGTGGCCAGCACACCCGAGGCGAAGGCGAAGCTCGCCACGCTCGCCGCGTCGGACGTCGCCGCGTCGGAGCTGGCCGGGGAGCCGATCACCGCGCGGCTCACCGAGGCCCCTGGCAACGGTGCGGCGCTGGGCGGGCTGAAGGTGACCACGGCGTCGGGCTGGTTCGCCGCCCGCCCGTCGGGCACCGAGGACGTCTACAAGATCTACGCCGAGAGCTTCCGGGGCCCCGAACACCTTGCGCAGATCCAGGAGGAGGCCCAGGCGGTGGTGGCCGCGGCACTGGCCTGAACCCGGGCCCCGTCTCCTGATCACGGCGTCTCCTGGTCACGGTACTAACGTGACGAAAGCTCAGGAGCGCCGGGCTCGGGCGTCGCACTCGACCCGCGGCTGGGCGCCCGCCCCGATGGTCGCCGACGGCCGCTCCCGGCGGTACCGCGCGACCTCCCGGCCCGACGTGCCGCTGCGCGACAGGGCGAACAGGGCCAGCTCGCGGTGGCCGAAATCCTCGGCCCGGTTGAGGTAGCGAAGGATCTCCTGGGCTGCCGTGCGCCGGGGGCGAGCCTGCACCCAGGCAGCCAGCTCGGCCTCGGCCACCTCGGGGCGCAGCCCGCTGCATCGCACGCACACGTACTCGATGTCCTCGTCGGCGTACTCGCCGACCAGCGGCGCGTGTACCCCCTGCTCGGTGAGCATCTCGTGCACCGCCCACATCCCGATGGGCGTCAGCGCCACCAACGTCGGGTCGGGATCGTCGCGGCCGGCCAGCTCGATCAGATCGCCATGGTCCTCCCCGTCGAGGCGCTCCTCCAGATACACCGCCCCGAGCAGTTCCAGCGCGTCGAGCAGGGCGGTGACGTCGCGCCGCCACAGGCGCTGCTCGACATCGCCCGCGAGATCGTCGACGACGCAGCCCATCCGTTCGTTGACGATGTCGCGGACGATCCGGTGGAACAGCTCGACGGGCATCGGGTCGCCGCCCGCGGCGTAGAGCTGCTGCAACAGGATCGGGTACGCCTCGCCCAGCCCCATCCCGAACAGCGACGGCGCGCCGAACACGTTGCTTCCGCCGAAGTGCTCACCGATGCCCCCGAGAGCCTCGAACGCGCGGCGCCACAGCTCGATCGGGCGGCTCAGCAGCTGTGCTGCGCTCTTGACCTGCACCAACCGCCCGTGCATGATCCGCACCAGTCGCGCCTGACGGGCCCAGTGCAGCAGCAGCGTGATCTCCGGGAGGTCGTCGCTGACCCGGGCGCGGGCCCGGGAGAAGTGGTCGAGATCGAGCACATCGGCGACGGCTCGCGCGTCGCCGATCAACAGCCTGCCCTCACGGGTGACCGCACGACCGGCCCGCACCCACCGGGTGAACGCCCGGAGCCGGGCGAGCGCGACATTCGAGTCGGCCGCCGCGAGCAGCCGCGCGGCACCCGGCAGGATCACCGGGGGCAGCTCGGCGCGCACCGGCTCGGGCACGTCGGCCTCCTGGCGGCGGATGATCTCCTCCAACGCAGCCCGGTCGACCGCCAGCTCGCCCGCGTTGACCCGCCCCAGGAAGCGTGCGACGGCGCTGGGGTCTGCTGTGGCCACCCCGTGACGCAGCATCTGCACGGCCCAGAATGTGCCGAGGTCGTGGTTGCGTTCGTCGTCCAGCGCGTCGTGCAGGGCCGGGGTCGAGTCGACGACCTGGGCGTGCAGCGCGGCGGGTTCATCGGAGCGGGAGTCGAGCCAGTCGTGGTGTGCGAGGAAGCCGATCAGGGCGTGTAGGGCGGCCGGGACGGCGTCGCGGTCGTCCTCGAGCAGCGCGACCGTGCGCGGGAACCAGACGGCCAGTGCGTCGGCGACGTGCGCCCGTGTCCAGTGGCCCAGCCGACCGTCGACACTGTGTTTGTGATCCAGCGCAGCCGCCACCAGCGACGGCTCCGCGTCCATGCCACAGCGCCTGGCCCATGCCACGATGTGCAGCCGCAACCGGTCGCGGGCAGCGGCGTACGCATCCAGATCATCAGGGCCAAATACTAGACGCACCGGGCCCACCCTCTCAGGCCGCCGGAGCTTCCCGAACGAGGGGAGGGGGGCGACGGGTTGTGATCTTCAACGGTCGATGGCGTTCGCGCGGACTCTTGCCTAGCATCGATCCCGCCCGGCCGCCAGTGCCGGGCGGGCAGACGGCGCAGCGGTGGCTGGCACGGCGTGGTGTACCAGTGGATCAGCGGATCGGCCGACGGGCCTGGTAGACGACCGCAGGCGGCATGTTCAGCCACACCGCCGGGCTGATGGCCACCTCGGCGAAATGCGCCCGCAGGTCGGCGAGCTGGCGCCGCGCCGGGGGCGCCCAGCGCGTCCAGCAGTAGGCGAACTGGGTGAACACCCCCGTCGGGGCCAATGCGTCGGTGATCAGCGTGTGCAGGCCTCGGCCGTCCGTTCCGGGGGCGTAGGCCACCCACGGGAGCCCACTGACCACGGCATCGACCTGTGGGATCCCGCGGTCGGCGAGAAGTGTGGCCAGATCGCGGACGTCCGCGTGCACCACCTCGACGCCCGGGTGCCTGGTTGCCAGCAGCTCGGCCCACTCGAGGTTGAGCTCCACGGCGAGATGGCGCCCCCGCCCGCCGGTGCGCTGCTGGATCGCCGTCGTGAACGATCCGGTGCCGGGTCCGAGCTCCAGGATCACCGGTTCGCCGGTGGCGGGCAGGGGAGCCGTCATCATCGCGGCGAGAGCGGCCGAGCTCGGCGCCACCGCGGCGGTGTGCAGCGGGTCACGGACGAACTCGCGAAGGAACAGGCCGGTGTCCGCCCACGGCGTCGGTGACATGTCCGCGACGGTATCCGGGACATGACCGCGACGGTATCCGGGACGTGTTCGCGTCAGTATCCGGCGAGCCCCCTTCCGGCGTCGGGGGCCACCGATCTACGCTTGCAGTGACTGTTGTCACGTGGGGGGAACTCCGTGCATCCGCATCGCATGCAAGAACTTGTCACCACCATTCCGGACACCATCGACGCTGCGCAACGGGCCCGGCTGCTGGCCCACGTCCAGGCCTCGGACGGTTGCCGGGCCCGGATCGAGCGCATCCGCGGTGAGCTGGCGCTCGCGCTCGAGGGCGGGAACGGGGCCGGCACGCGCGCGCTGGACCTGGCCTGCGAGCTCGACGGCCTCGAAAGGGTCCAACTGCTGCTGGACAGCTTGTTGACGGGGCTCGTCGAGGTGCTCACACAGGGGCTCCGGTCCGTCCCGTCCGACGACGGGGTGCCCGCCCTGACCTCGACTCCGACGTGCCGCGCCGTACCGAGCGGCGGCACCGACATCGGGCACGGTGCGTAAAGCAGTGCTGTGGCGTAAAGCAGTGCTGCGGCGCATAAGGCAGTCTGCGGCCCATCGGGTCCGCTCCGTCCGGTCGCGGCGGGTATACCTACTCCGGGTCCCCGTTGCGGTTGTGTGCCGCTGCGGGCGACGGCGGTATCGGTGGATGACGACGAATGGGTGTAGCGCGTGCGGGCAGTTCAGGTGGTGGCGTTGGATGGGCCGGGGTCGGTCGAGGTCCGAGAGGTGCCCGAGCCGCAGCGGGGCCCCGACCAGGTGCTGATCGACGTCCGAGCGGCCGGGGTCAACTTCCCCGACGTGCTGCAGGCCAAGGGCCTCTACCAGTACAAGCCGGAGCTGCCGTTCACGCTCGGCTCGGAGGTGGCCGGGGTGGTACGCGAGGCCCCCGACGGCTCCCCGCTGCGGCCCGGTGACCGCGTCGCGGCCTTCTGCACCATCGGTGGATTCGCCGAGGTCGTGGCGGTGCACGCCGACCACGTGCTGGCGCTGCCCGACGAGGTGTCATTCCCCGCGGGCGCCTGCCTGCCGATGAACTACCTCACCGCCCACTTCGCCCTGTTGGTCCGCGGCCACCTGCGTGCGGGCCAGAGTGTCCTGGTGCACGGCGCCGCGGGCGGGGTCGGTACGGCGGTGATCCAGCTTGCCGTGGCTCTGGGCGCGCGGGTGATCGCGGTGGTGTCGACCGACGCCAAGGCTGACGTGGCCCGGGCCGCAGGGGCGCAGGAGGCCGTGCTGGTCGACGGGTTCCGCGACGCGGTGAAGGGGCTCACCGGCGGCGCGGGCGTCGACCTCGTCGTCGACCCGGTCGGCGGCGACCGGTTCACCCACTCGCTGCGTTCCCTCGCCCCGGAGGGCAGGCTGCTGGTGGTCGGATTCACCGCGGGAGACATCCCGACGGTCAAGGCGAACCGGCTGCTGTTGAGCAACACCGACGTCGTCGGCGTCGGCTGGGGCGGCTACGCGCTCGGCAGGCCCGGATACCTCGCGCGCCAGTGGGCGGCTCTGGAGCCGCACCTGCGCTCGGGCGCACTGAACCCCCTGATCAGCGCAACCTTCCCGCTGCAGCAGGCCGCGGAGGCCATGGCGAGAATCGACGAGCGTCAGGTAACGGGCAAGGTCGTGCTGGAGCTCTGAGCGATGCCGAGCCACGACCTGCCTCGTGGACTGATCGGCCGGTCGGCGCAACGAACTCCTGGACCCTCGCAGCTGTGTGGGCCGGGTCCGGTCACCGGCCGTCACCCGGCTTGACCGGAAGGTAGAACTCGTCGCCGTAGTTCTGGGTGCCGAACTCCACCGCCTGCTCGACGGCACGGGCGGAGCGGTCGTCGCGGCGCATCAGTGGGTCGTTGCGCAGGTCCCTGGCCAACGCCACGCACAGCGTCACCATAATGATCGCGAACGGCGCGGACATGATGATCGTGATGTTCTGAATCCCGGTGAGCGCCTCGCCGTCCTCCCCGCCGACCAGCAGCATCACGATCGCGATCGCGCCCATCAGGACGCCCCAGAACACCACCACCCAGCGCGACGGGTAGAGGGAGCCGCGCTGCGACAGCGTCCCCATCACCACCGACGCCGCGTCTGCGCCGGAGACGAAGAAGATCGCGATCAGCAGCATCGCCAGCACCGACAGCACCCCGCCCAACGGCAGCGTGGCCAACAGCCCGAACAGCTGCCCCTCCTGCGACTGCGACGCGAGGTCCGTGCCGGTCCGCTGCAGGTTGATCGCCGCGCCACCGAAGATCGCGAACCAGATCAGGCTCACTGTGCTCGGGATGAGGATGACGCCGGTGATGAACTGCTTGATGGTGCGGCCCCGGCTGATCCGCGCGATGAACATGCCGACGAACGGCGTCCACGAGATCCACCAGGCCCAGTAGAAGACCGTCCAGCCCGCGAGCCACTCGGAGGTGGCGTCGCCGCCGGTCGCGGCGGTGCGGGCGGCCATCGCCGAGAGGTTGCCGAAGTAGTCGCCGATGGCGGTCGGGAGCAGGTTGAGGATCAGCACCGTCGGGCCCGCGACGAACACGACCACGGCCAGCACCCCGGCGAGCACCATGTTGATGTTCGACAGCCACTGGATGCCCTTGGCGACTCCGGAGATCGCGGAGAGCACGAAGGCTGCGGTGAGCACGGTGATGATGCCGACGAGCACGGCGTTGCCGGTGCTGTCGAGGCCCGTGACGATCGAGAGTCCGGACTGGATCTGCAGTGCGCCGAGGCCGAGCGAGGTCGCCGAGCCGAAGAGGGTCGCGAAGATAGCGAACATGTCGATCGCCCTGCCGCCGGCGCCGTTGGCGTGACGACCCAGAAGCGGCTCGAAGGCCGAGCTGATCAGCTGGAGGCGGCCCTTGCGGTAGACGCCGTACGCGATCGCGAGGCCGACCACGGCGTAGATCGCCCAGGGGTGCAGCGTCCAGTGGAACATCGTGGTCGCCATGGCGGTCTGGGCAGCCTCGGGGTTGCCCGCCTCGCCGGTGCCCGGCGGGGGAGTGACGAAGTGGGT
>JBKJPD010000532.1:0-6394 GCA_046595345.1 Pseudonocardia sp. | reverse complement strand
CGATGTCGGTGACGACGAGCACGGTGGGGGTGCCCGACCGCGCCGCCGCGGCAGTGTCGTGCACCCGCTGCGACGCCGCGCCCGCCTCCAGCGCGGCCACCCCGGGCGCCGCGAGCTCGATGCAGCGCGCTCCGACCGCCGCGGCCGTGCTGCGGGCCAGCGTCAGCTTGCCGACCCCCTCCGGTCCGACCAGCAGCACCCCGAGACGTGCGGTACCACCGAGACGGGCGAGCAGTTCGGGCCGGTCGAAGGTGAGCTCCAGCCACTCGACGAGCCGGCAGGCGGCGTCGACGTTGCCGACGAGATCCTGCACGGCGACGGTCGGAGCAGTCGTCTCGACGGCCGGGGGCGGCGGCGCACCGGCGCGGGCGGACGGCGACGACATCGGGGGAGCGCCGGTGGTCGGCGGCTGCCCGGTCATCGCGCCGCCCTCCCAGCCGACGACGGTGCTGGGCCGCACCGCGACCGCCCCCGCGGGCTCCACGGTGGCCACGGTGAGCAACTCGGTGGTCCAGGCTCCGCCCAGCGCCCCCGCGACCCGCTGCCGCGCGGCGGCGGCGTCCAGGCCCGGGACGGGCTCGATGTCCTGGGGCAGCAACGAGACCGCGTCGCCGCCCGTCACGACCTTGCCCAGCAGTGCGAGCCGCACCGTCTCCGGGGTCAGTGCGGCGCGCGCCAACCGGGAACCGGTGAGCTGCACACGCCGTGCGGGCTCCACCCGGGCCGGCGTGACCACCACCGTCGCCCCGTCGGTGAGCCCGGCGTTGGACAGCGTGACGTCGTCGAGGGTCGCCTGCCCCGGTGGCCCGCCCCCGGATGCCACAAGCACCGTGGTCACCCGTGCGCCGGTGAGCGTGACCGCGTCCCAGGAACGCAGGCCGAGAGCGTCGAGGACCTCCGGATGCAGTCGCACCACCCCGCGCCGTGCGTCGGCGGCGGAGGCCGCGAGTCGGGCGACCAGGGTGATCGTGGGGTCGGTCACCCCACCAACGTTAGCGGCGCCCGGGCCCGCGGCGGTTTCCGCCACGCAGGCCCAGCCGGAGCCGGCTGCGCTGCGGTTGCGGCTGCTGTGCAGGGTCGGGGGTACCTCCGGTGACGGAGCCACCGCGGTGCGCGGCGCCCGTGGGGTCGTCGCCGAACCGCCGGACGGCACGCGCGACGGCACTGGCCCGGCCCGCGACACGCCGGCGCAACGGCGAGCGCAGGCCCAGCCGGCGGGCCGAGCGGGCGGCCCTGGCCACGGCCCGACGCTCCCGGACCGTGACGTTCCAGGCCTCGGGATGGCGACCCATCCAGCGGTGGCGGTACATGGTGTAAGGCAGCAGCGCCAGGTAGACGGCCGCGACGACGGCGAGCCCGAGGAACGGCGCGGTCACCAGTACCGCGGTCCCTAGACCGACCAGCACGAGCAGCGGCGCGATGAACCGGGCCGGGACCCGGACGGTCTTGAACGACACGGTCGGCAGCCTGCTGACCATCAGACCGGCCACGGCGACGGCCCACACGCCGACCAGCGCCGGCGTCGACCACCAGCCGGGCCCGAACTCGAGCGTGACGTAGAGCGGGATACCCGCCACCAGGGCCGCGGCCGGTGCCGGGACCCCGACGAAGAACTCCTTGGCGTAGGGGACGTCGTCCTCGACGTCGATGAGGGTGTTGAACCGGGCCAGCCGCAGCGCCATGCAGACGGCGAAGACCAGCGCGACCGCCCACCCGAAGCCGTAGCCGTCCAGCGCCCAGATGTAGATCACCAGTGCGGGCGCGACACCGAACGAGACGAGGTCGGCGAGCGAGTCGAGCTCGGCGCCGATCCGGGTGCTGGCATCGAGCAGCCGGGCCAGCCGCCCGTCCAGCGCATCGCACAGGGCCGCCGTCCCGACCGCGGCCACGCTCAGCCCGAAGTGGCCCGCAAGCGCGAAGTAGACGGCCGACAGGCCCGAGCACAGCGCGAGCACCGTGACGGCGTTGGGCAGCAGCCTGATCCCGGCGGCGTAGGTCGACACCGCGATCAGCCTCTTCCGGGGAGCTCGGCGAGCACCGTCTCGCCGCCGATGGTCCGCTGCCCGACCGCGACGGTGACCCGTGAACCGGGCGGCAGGTAGGTGTCGACGCGGGAACCGAAGCGGATCAGCCCGTAGGTCTCCCCCGCCGCCACCTCGTCGCCGGGCCGGACGTCGCAGACGATGCGGCGGGCGAGCAGCCCGGCGATCTGTACGACACCCACCCTGGCCCCGTCGGTGGTCTCCAGCAGCAGTGCGTTTCGCTCGTTGTCCTCGCTGGCCTTGTCGAGGTCGGCTGAGAGGAACTTCCCCGGCCGGTATTCGACGGCCAGCACGCGCCCGTCCGCCGGGACCCGCTGGACGTGCACGTCCAGGACGGAGAGGAAGACGCTCACCCGTGGCCCGCGCGGCAGATCGAGTTCCGCGGGCGGCGCGACGTCGTCGGTCACCGTGGCGACGGTGCCGTCGGCAGCGGCGAGCACGACCCCGGTCTGCGG
Source organism: Pseudonocardia sp. (assembly GCA_046595345.1). Taxonomy (GTDB): domain Bacteria; phylum Actinomycetota; class Actinomycetes; order Mycobacteriales; family Pseudonocardiaceae; genus Pseudonocardia. The sequence goes on along the minus strand of JBKJPD010000532.1, from coordinate 3,897 downwards.
CGGACGCACCCGTACCGGGGACCGGAAGAAGGCGGCGGTGGCAGCGGTGACGAGCACACCGGCCACGGCGCCGCGACCGGTGAGCGTCCGGACGAGGCCGGCGGTGAGTGCGACACCGGCGACGAACGGCCGCCCGCCCGGGTGCATGGGGGGAACTGCGGCCCGGATGAGGCCGACGACATGCGATACCGAGAACCCGGACGGGGCCATCCGTGGGTGACCGGGTCGGGACTGATCGTGCATAGGGGTGGGTCGGCTCCTCCGGCGTGGCGACGATGGACGGTCGCGAGTGGCGGCTACGGTACCGCGACAGCGGACAGTCACTGTGTGCCACACTGCTGTCACCCGAAGTAGCCGGAGAACGCAAAGGGTCGGGGCCGTCATCCCCCGAGACGACGACCCCGACCGTGGAACCGCTCGTCCGCTCCCCAGCGACGGGCGGTGGGCCTTTGCGACAACGGTTGTGTACCCGTGCCTTGGTGAAAGTATCCATGAGCGAGCGGGAAATCGCTTCAGATCGCGGTCAGAAGTCCGTGATGCGCACCGATCGGCCGAACGTTCACCTGTAAGACGCCCAGAATGGGCCGCGCGTTGCACGATCAGCCTGTGACGCATACCACATCGGCCTTGGACGGGTCACCCATCCAGTAGCCAAACCCCCACCACGGCGCCCGAGGGCAGCTCCGTGACGTCCTCCGGTATCACGATAAGGCAGTCCGCGCGGGCCAGCGAGCCGAGCATGTGCGAGGCCGATGTGCCCACCTCACGGACCGTCCCGCCCACCGCATCGAGCACGCCGCGCCGGAACTGGCGCTTCCCCGGCGGCGACGTCAGCCGCTCGCCCAGCGTGGCCGTCACCACCGGCCGCGCCGGGTGAGGGTGCCCCATCGCGGCCCGCAACGCCGGCCGTACGAACACCTCGAACGAGACCTGCGAGCTGACCGGGTTGCCGGGCAGCGTGACGACCGCGACCCCTCCGACGTCGTCCAGCCGACCCGCACCCTGCGGTCCACCCGGCTGCATGGCGACCTTGACGAACTCCACCCCGCGCCCGGTGAACGCGTCCTTGACGACCTCGTAGGCCCCCGCACTGACGCCCCCCGAGGTGAGGACGAGGTCGACGTTCCCGCTCGCGACCCGCTCCCGCAGCGTCTCCAGGAACACCACGACGTCGTCGGGAACGAAACGCAGCAGCTCGGCGCATCCCCCGGCATCCTCCACGGCGGCTGCCAGCATCGGGCCGTTCGACTCGTAGATCTGGCCGAGCTTGAGCGGGGTGCCCGGCGCGACGAGCTCGGAGCCGGTGGAGAGCACCAGGACGGCGGGCCGGCGGCGGAGCGGCAGTGTCGCCGAGCCGACCGCGGCCGCGACACCGATCTGCGCGGCGTTCAACACCGTTCCCGCGGTCAGCACCACATCGCCGACGGTGACGTCCTCGCCCTCCCTGCGCACGTGCGCCGCGGCCTGCGGCTGCGCGTGCAGGAGCACCCGATCGACGCCGCCGTCGGTCTGTTCGACGGGGACCACCGCATCGGCACCGGCGGGCATCGGCGCGCCGGTCATGATCCGGTGCACGGTGCCCGGCTCCATCGGAGGCACGTCGAGCCTGCCCGCCGGGATGTCGGTGGTCACCGGCAGTTCGACGGGATTCTGCCGGGATGCACCCGCCAACTCGGCGGCGCGCACCGCGTACCCGTCCATCGCCGAGTTGTCGAACGACGGCAGCGACACGGCCGCGACGACGTCGGCGGCGAGCACCCGGCCGCGCGCCTGCGCCAGCGGCACCTCCTCCACCGGCATCGGCGGGAGCAGGGCCGCGACGACGGCGCGATGCGCTTCAACGGTCCTTGGGTCTTCAACTGTCCTGGGTGAGCTCGTCACGCGTGCATCGTGCCGCACGGCCCGCGCGCTTGCACTCGCCCCCGTCGAGTGCTAGAACCGGCATTGGCACTCTGCACGGTAGAGTGCCAGATGTTGAGCAAGGCGAGGCTGGCGCAGGGTTGCCGGTCGTCCGTCGCGGGCGCCGCGCTCGACACGTGACTTCTCGGTCATCCCAATCCGGAGGACTTAATACCCATGGCGAAAATGATCGCTTTCGACGAGGAAGCGCGCCGCGGGCTCGAGCGCGGCATGAACATCCTCGCCGACGCCGTCCGTGTGACGCTCGGCCCGCGTGGCCGCAATGTCGTGCTGGAGAAGAAGTGGGGCGCGCCCACCATCACCAACGATGGTGTGTCGATCGCCAAGGAGATCGAGCTCGAGGACCCCTGGGAGAAGATCGGGGCCGAGCTCGTCAAGGAAGTTGCCAAGAAGACCGACGACGTCGCCGGTGACGGAACCACCACCGCCACCGTGCTGGCCCAGGCGATGGTTCGCGAGGGCCTGCGCAACGTGGCTGCCGGCGCGAACCCGATGGCGCTCAAGCGCGGCATCGAGAAGGCCGTCGAGGCCGTTGCGCAGCAGTTGCTCAAGTCCGCCAAGGAGGTCGAGACCAAGGAGCAGATCGCTGCAACCGCCTCGATCTCTGCCGCTGACCCCACCATCGGCGAGCTCATCGCCGAGGCGATGGACAAGGTCGGCAAGGAAGGCGTCATCACGGTTGAGGAGAGCCAGACCTTCGGTCTGGAGCTCGAGCTCACCGAGGGCATGCGGTTCGACAAGGGCTACATCTCGCCCTACTTCGTCACCGACGCCGAGCGTATGGAGGCGGAGCTGGAGGACTGCTACATCCTCCTGGTCTCCTCCAAGATCTCCACGGTGAAGGACCTTCTCCCGCTTCTGGAGAAGGTCATGCAGGGCGGCAAGCCGCTCTGCATCATCGCCGAGGACGTCGAGGGCGAGGCCCTGGCCACCCTGGTCGTCAACAAGATCCGTGGCACCTTCAAGTCCGTCGCCGTCAAGGCGCCGGGCTTCGGTGACCGCCGCGAGGCGATGCTGGCCGACATGGCCATCCTCACCGGTGGCGAGGTCATCTCGGAGAAGGTCGGCCTCAAGCTGGAGAACGCCGACCTGTCGCTGCTGGGCAGCGCCCGCAAGGTCGTCGTCTCCAAGGACGAGACCACCATCGTCGACGGTGCCGGCGACGCCGACCAGATCGCGGGCCGGGTCAACCAGATCCGCAACGAGATCGAGAAGACCGACTCGGACTACGACCGCGAGAAGCTGCAGGAGCGCCTGGCCAAGCTGGCCGGCGGTGTTGCTGTCATCAAGGCCGGAGCGGCCACCGAGGTGGAGCTCAAGGAGCGCAAGCACCGCATCGAGGATGCCGTTCGCAACGCGAAGGCAGCCGTCGAAGAGGGCATCGTCGCCGGTGGCGGCGTGGCGCTCATCCAGGCCGGTGCGGGCCTGTTCGAGGGCCTCGGTCTCGACGGGGACGAGGCCACCGGCGCCAACATCGTCAAGGTCGCGCTGCAGGCTCCGCTCAAGCAGATCGCCATCAACGCCGGCCTCGAGGGCGGCGTCGTGGCGGAGAAGGTCCGCGGCCTCGCAGCCGGCTGGGGCCTGAACGCAGCCACCGGTGAGTACGTCGACCTCATCGCGGCCGGCATCATCGACCCCGCCAAGGTCACGCGCTCGGCGCTGCAGAACGCAGCCTCGATCGCGGCCCTGTTCCTCACCACTGAGGCAGTCATCGCCGACAAGCCGGAGCGGGCAGGCGCCGGCGGCGGCGACCCGACCGGCGGCATGGGCGGCATGGGCGGCATGGACTTCTGAGTCCAGCTCTGCGGTAGTAGTACCCGCGTCCTGCAGGGGCGGCACCCATACCGGGTGCCGCCCCTGCTGGCGTTCTCGTCGCTCACCCCCCAGCGAGCGACGAGAACCGTCCGGACACGACAGACACTAGGAGCGGGCGGGCAGAACCGGAACCGTAGGACTACGGAACCGGGTGGCGGGGGG
>JBKJPD010000480.1:0-6417 GCA_046595345.1 Pseudonocardia sp. | reverse complement strand
GTGCGAAGCTCACCGTGAACGCGAACGCCGCGGTGGCGAGCACCGCGACCGCTTGGCGGCCGAGCTGGGCAGGTCCCCCACCGTAGAGCAGTCCGTCGGCGCCCGCCGCGTTCACCGCGGTGGTGCCGAACACTCCGATCATCAGCATCCCCACCAGCCCGCCGACCCCGTGCAGCGCCACCACGTCGAGCGAGTCGTCGTAGCCGAGGCGGTACTTCAACCGGATCGCGAGCTGGCAGGCGACGCCGGCGACCAGCCCGATCACCAGCGCGCCGAACGTGTCGACGAAACCGCATGCCGGGGTGATGCCGACGAGCCCGGCGATCGCCGCCGACGCCGCGCCCAGGCTGGTGGGCCGCCCGTCCAGGCGGTGCTCCAGCGCCAGCCACGAGATGACCGCCGCGGCCGAGGCGGTCATCGTGGTGACGAAGGCGTTGCCCGCCACCGCGCCCGCGGCAAGCGCCGACCCGGCGTTGAACCCGAACCAGCCGAACCACAGCAGGCCCGCGCCGAGCAGCACGAACGGCAGGTTGTGCGGCCGCATCGGCTCGCGCGGCCAACCCCGTCGCTTGCCGAGCACCAGTGCCAGCGCGAGCGCCGACACCCCGGAGTTGATCTCGACGGCGGTGCCTCCCGCGAAGTCCAGCGCGCCGAGCGTGTTGGCCATCCAGCCGCCGTGCTCGGCGACGACCCCGTCGAACGCGAAGATCCAGTGCGCCAGCGGGACATAGACCAGCAACGTCCAGAGCGCGACGAACACCGTCCACGGCCAGAACCGGGCGCGGTCCGCGATCGCCCCCGACAGCAGCGCGCCGGTGACCACGGCGAACATGAGCTGGAACATGGCGAAGACCTGCACCGGGATGCCCGCGCCCACGATCAGCGTCGTGTTTCGCAGCCCGGCGAACTCGAGCCCGCCGATCAATCCGCCGTTCGAGTCGCCGAACGCCAGCGAGAACCCGACCAGTACCCAGACCAGGCCCACCACCCCGAGGCTGACGAAGCTCATCATCATCATGTTGAGCACGCTCTTGGCGCGGACCATGCCGCCGTAGAACAAGGCCAGCCCGGGCGTCATGAGCATGACCAACGCCGCACATCCCAGCACGTACGCCGTATTACCCGTGTCCATCGGGTGATCCTCAGAGGTCGTTGTTACGACGGTGCGTCCGCATGTTGCGGTGATGTGAACGGACCACCGGTAAGCGTTACGGCTGTATGTCGGCCACGTTGCCGCGCCGTTCAGCGGGCTGCCGCCAGCACCGCGAGCTCGATCTTGCGACGCTGCGCGGCCGGAAGCGCACCCGGCGCCACGGACAGGCAGAAGGAGTCGACGACCGACACCCCCAGCGTGGCGACCCTGGCCCAGCGCAGGTCGGCGCCACACCCCTCCAGCGCGGCGGCGACGCGGTGCAGCAGGCCGATCCGGTCGGTGCCCCGCAGCTCCAGCACCACCGCGGCGGTGGCCTCGTCGTCGAACCAGAGCACCCGCGGCGGAGCCGGGGCATCACCGGTGGGCGTCATGGGCGCGTAGTCACGTTCCTTGCGCTCCAGCGCCTCGGCCATCACCAGGGTGCCTTCCAGCGCCCGGATGAGATCGGTCCGCAGCACCGCCGGGTCGGGCATATCGCCGAACTTCGGCGACACGGTGAAGGTGAAGACGGCGACCGGTTCGTCGTCGCGGGTGGTGTGCAGCTCTGCCGCATGTACCTCCAGCGAGCGCAGGGCCAGCACACCGGCGGCGATGGCGAGCGAGCCGAGACGATCCGGTACCGCGACGACGACCGTCGCCGGGCCGGTGGTGCCGTCGACCTGCAGCCGGGGCCGCCGATCGGCGGCCACCTCGGCGGCCAGGTCCACGGCGGACCCCGAAAGCACCACCGGGCCGGGCAGCGCCTCACCGGCGAGCAGCGACCGGCAGCGCCGGGAGAGATCCCTGATCAGGGTCGCCTTCCACGGACTCCACACACCGGGCCCGGTGGCGAGTGAATCGGCCTCGGCGAGTTCTTCGAGCAGATCCAGCAGGAGCCCGCCGCTGCCCGATGCCCCGCCGGCAACCGCGCCCTCGAGGGTCTCCACCACCCGGGTGATGGTCGCCGCATCGTCCAGGTCGCGCCGGGTGGCGGTGTGCGGCAGCAGGAGATGGTGGCGGACCATCGCCCCCAACACGACGACGTCCGCTTCAGCGAAGCCCAGCCTTCGTGCCACCTGTACCGCAAGTCCCTCCCCGACCACCGAGTGGTCGCCCCCACGGCCCTTCCCGATGTCGTGCAGCAGCGCGCCGACCAGCAGGAGGTCCGGACGGGCCACCCGGGTGGTCAGCCGGGCCGCCTGCGCGCAGGTCTCCACGAGGTGCCGGTCGACGGTCCAGACGTGCGCGCGGTCGCGCGGCGGCAGGTCGCGCACCGCGCCCCACTCGGGGAACAGCCGCCCCCACAGCCCGGTGCGGTCCAACGACTCCACCACGTCCACCAACGCCCGCCCGGTGCCCAGCAGCGAGAGCAGCTCACCCAGCGCCGGACGCGGCCACGGTTCGCGTAGCTCCGGGGCGGTCTCCGCGAGGCGGTTCAGCGTGCCCGCGGCGATCGGCAACCCGGTGCGCGCCGCGGTGGCCGCGACCCGCAGCACCAACGCGGGGTCCCGGGCCGCGATCACGTCACGGGCGAGGACGACCTCCCCCGCGTGCTCTACGACACCGCTGTCGAGCGGACGGCGCACCGGCGCGCGGCGCAGCGCAGCGAGCCCGCGCTGGGGAAGCGCCCCCCGGGCCGAGCGCAGCCCGACCTCCGCGGCGAAGGCGACCGAGCGGGCGGCGCCGGACAGGGCGCGGGCCAGCTCGAAGCGGTCGGCGATGTCGAGGGTGGCGGCGACCTCGTCGGCGTCCTGCGCGCGCAGGACGTCACGGGCACGGCCCGCGAGGCGGTGCAGCTCGGTGCGGACGTCGAGCAGCAGCCGCCGCGCCACCAGCACATCGGCCGACGGGCGGTCGACGAGCTGCGCGGCGGCGAGCGCGTCGACGAGCTGGATGTCGCGCAGGCCGCCGTGCCCGTTCTTGAGGTCCGGCTCCACGCGGTGCGCGACGTGGCCGACCTTGACCCAGCGGTCGTGCGCCGCGTCGGCGAGCTCGTCGAACCGGTTGCGGATGCCGGCCCGCCAGGCCTGCCGCACCGCCACCTTGACCTTGTCCGACAGTGCGGGGTCACCGGCGATGTGCCGGGCCTCCAGCAACCCGAACGCCGCGCGTAGATCGGTGGCCGCCACCTCCACTGCCTGGCCCGGGGTCCGCACCGAGTGGTCGAGGCCGATCCCGGCGTCCCAGAGCGGGTACCACAGCTGCTCGGCGAGCCGGTCGACGTCCTTGCGCCCGTCGTGCAGCAACACGAGATCCAGGTCGGACCACGGCGCCAGTTCACGGCGGCCCAGCGCTCCGACGGCGATCAGCGCGGCGCGGTCATTCAGGCCGATCGACGCCGCGCGCGACGACAGCCAGAAGTCGTGCAGATCCACCAACGCCGTGCGCAGCGCCTCCGGACCGAGCCTGCGCTTCCCGCCGCCCTGATCGAGCAGCACGGCCTTGGCCTTGACCAGATCCGCGGCGTCCCCCATGGACGTCCCAGCCGCAATGGCACTCACAACGCGTCGACACCCCGTTCCCCGGTACGGACCCGAACGACGGTCTCGACCGGGGTCACCCACACCTTGCCGTCCCCGATCTTGCCCGTCCACGCGGCCTGCGACATGGCTTCGACCACCTTCTCCACGAAGTTATCGGCGACCACGACCTCGACGCGCACCTTCGGCATGAGGTCGACCTGGTATTCGGCGCCCCGATAGATCTCGGGGTTGCCCCGCCGGCGTCCGTAGCCCGATACCTCGCTGACGGTCATGCCGGGGGCGTCGAGCCGTTCCAGACCGGCTCGCACGTCGTCGAGCGCGAAGGGTTTCACGATGGCGGTCACGAGCATCATGGCGATTCTCCGATCGGGGACGAACCGGTCGATCAGTGCGGAAACGTCGCCAAGCCCGCCGCGCGGGTGATCGCGCGGCGGGCCCGGACGAGAACTTCAGACTGCGTCGGTGCCGCGCTCACCGGTACGGACGCGGATCACACTGTCCACAGTGGTCACCCACACCTTCCCGTCACCGATCTTGCCGGTGCGCGCGGCCTCCACGACCGCGTCGACCACCTTGTCCGCGAGCGCGTCGTCGGCGACGACCTCCACCCGGACCTTGGGCACGAAGTCGACCGAGTACTCCGCACCGCGGTATACCTCGGTGTGCCCCTTCTGCCGGCCGTACCCCTGCACCTCGCTGACCGTCATACCCAGGACGCCGATCTGCTCGAGCGCCCCCTTGACATCCTCGAGGACGAACGGCTTCACGATCGCCGTGACCAGCTTCATGGCTCAGCTCTCCTTGCCTGCACTAGCCGGAACCCGCTCCGAGATCACAGGCGGTCGAGCGCGCAGACCGCCGCCGCTGCTCAGGGTCGAGAAGTCGTACGCGGTCTCCGCGTGCTCGCTCTCGTCGATACCGGCGACTTCTGCTTCATCGGTGATCCGGAACCCGATCGTGAACTTGATGATCAGGGCTAGAATCGTGGTGACGACGAACGAATAGCCCAGTACCGAGAATGCGGCGACCGCCTGCTTCCCCAGTTGCGTTGCGTCGCCCCCGTAGAAGAGCCCATTGGCGCCGAGCGCATTCACGCTCGTCGTCGCGAAGAACCCGATCAGCAGCGTCCCGACGAGGCCACCGACGAGGTGGACGCCCACCACATCGAGCGCGTCGTCGAAGCCGAATCGGTACTTCAGCGCCACGGCCAGCGCACACAGGATTCCGGCGATGAAGCCGATAGCGATCGCACCCACCGGCGTCACGAAGCCACAGGCCGGGGTGATGGCCACGAGACCCGCCACGGCGCCGGACGCCGCACCCAGCGTGGTCGGCTTGCCGTCACGGAACTGCTCCACGATCAGCCAGCCGAGCATGGCGGTCGAGGTGGCGACCATCGTGTTGGTGAAGGCCACGCCGGCGAGGTCACCGGCGGTGAGCGCGGAGCCCGCGTTGAACCCGAACCAGCCGAACCACAGCAGGCCCGCGCCGAGCAGCACGAACGGCAGGTTGTGCGGACGCATCGGATCCTTGGGCCAGCCGCGGCGCTTGCCGAGCACGATCACGAGAGCGAGTCCCGCCGCACCGGCGTTGATGTGCACCGCGGTGCCACCGGCGAAGTCCAGGGCGCCGAGCTGATTGACATTGGCAATCCAGCCACCGGTCGCGGCCTCCCCGACGAAACCATCGAACGAGAACACCCAGTGGGCGACCGGGAAGTAGACGATCGTGGACCAGAGTGCGACGAATACAACCCAGCTCCAGAACTTGACGCGGTCGGCGACGGCGCCCGCGATCAGGGCCGGCGTGATGACCGCGAACATCAACTGGAACATCGCGAAGACCAGCATCGGAATGGCGTCGGGGCCGGGCCAGGCAACCGCGGTCACCCCCGTACCGGAATCGGCGGCCACAGCGAAGCCGACGAGCTTACCGACCGTCTGGCCGAGCCCGACGAAATCGAGGCCGCCGAGCAGGCCACCCCCGATGTCGTTGCTGAAGGACAGACTGAAGCCGTAGAGGACCCACAACACACCGACCACTGCCAGTGCGATGAAGTTCATCATGAGCATGTTGAGCACGCTCTTGCTACGGACCATTCCGCCGTAGAAAAACGCTAAACCGGGTGTCATGAGCATCACGAGCGCTGCACTCGCGAGCACCCATGCGGTATCTCCGGAATTGAGCACGGTTCCCTCCTGCTGCTGTTCGCCAGGTTGAAGGAAATACTCAATGCGAGGTGTTTCCGGGGAGCACCCGATATGTTGCACGTGCGTGAACGGATTTCCTGCCCGAGTTACGGCGACGTTACCGAACCCGACGAACGGCCCCCGAGCTGCCACGGATAGGCCGTTCGGAGCAACGAGAGCCGCCCGGTACAGCAGGGCCCGACTCAGCGCAGCAGGGCGTCAACGAAGGCAGCGGGCTCGAACGGTGCAAGGTCGTCGGGGCCCTCGCCGAGCCCGACGAGCTTGACCGGCACCCCCAGCTCCCGCTGCACGCGGAACACGATGCCACCCTTGGCTGTACCGTCCAGCTTCGTCAGCACGATGCCCGTGACCTTGACCACATCACCGAATACCCGCGCCTGCGTCAGGCCGTTCTGCCCGGTGGTGGCGTCGAGCACCAGCAGCACCTCGTCGACCTCCGCCTGCCGCGACACCACGCGCTTGACCTTGCCGAGCTCGTCCATCAGGCCGGTCTTGGTGTGTAACCGGCCGGCCGTGTCGAGTAGGACGACGTCCGCGCCCTCCGCGGTGCCCTGCTTGACGGCGTCGAAGGCGACGCTCGCGGGATCGGCCC
>JBKJPD010000349.1:0-5746 GCA_046595345.1 Pseudonocardia sp. | reverse complement strand
GGCTGGCCACGTCGAAGGCGAAGGCATGTTCGGGATAGCCGGCGTCGGTTGCGGTTCCGGTGGTGTTGCAGGGTTTCACGCCGCCCCGACCGTCGGGTACCAACCGGTTGATCATCGAGGGATGCTCCGCGTTGCGGCCGTTGTGCCCGGCGTCGAGCACGACCACCGGTGCGACGACCGGAGCACGCGACGGGGCCACCGACGGGGCCGATAGAGCCGACGTAGCCGCCGGGGCCGACGTAGCCGCCGGGGCCGATCGAGCCGCCGGGGCCGAGGTGGCCGCTGTGGGTGCGGCAGGTGGTGCCGGCGCGCAACCACCGAGCGCGGCCACCACCAGCAGCACGCAGGCGGGCAGGTGACGGGCGGTGCGCACGCGGCTCAGCCTGCCACGGCTACTCTGGCGCCCGGAGCCGGCCGCCCGCGGCGCGCCGGGGTGACGATGTGCGAGGAGACCGCTGGTGCAACCGGGTCAGCCTGATATGCAGATGATCTTGGCGCAGGCGCAGAAGATGCAGGAGCAGCTCATGACCGCGCAGGCCGAGCTGGCGTCGGCCGAGGTGATCGGGCAGGCAGGCAATGGGCTGGTTCAGGTCACGATGACCGCCGCCCTGGAGGTTCTGGCCGTCCGGATCGACCCGAAGATCGTCGATCCGGACGACATCGAGACACTGCAGGACCTGATCGTCGGCGCGTTCCAGGACGCGGCGCAGGCCGCACAGGAGCTTCAGGCGGACAAGATGGGTCCGCTGGCCGGGGGCCTCGGCCTCCCGGGCTTCGGCTAGGTCGTGTTCGAGGGACCTGTCCAGGACCTGATCGACGAGCTGGGCCGGCTGCCCGGCGTCGGCCCCAAGAGCGCGCAGCGCATCGCGTTCTATCTGCTCTCGGCCGATCCGGTCGATGTGTCGCGGCTCCAGGACGTGCTGCAGAAGGTGAAGCTGGGCGTCCGGTTCTGCGACGTCTGCGGCAACGTCTCCGAGCGGGAACGCTGCCGGTACTGCTCCGACGCGCGCCGCGACCCGACGATCGTCTGTGTCGTCGAGGAGCCGAAGGACGTGCTCGCGGTGGAGCGCACCCGCGAGTTCAAGGGCCGCTACCACGTGTTGGGCGGGGCGCTGGATCCCCTGGCGGGTGTGGGTCCCGATTCGTTGCGCATCCGGGAACTGCTGGCCCGGCTCGGCGGTACCGGTCCGGCGTCGGACGAGACCGACATCGTCGAGGTGATCATCGCGACCGACCCCAACACCGAGGGCGAGGCCACCGCGACGTACCTGGTGCGGCTGCTGCGCGACTTCCCCGGGCTCTCGGTGACCCGGCTCGCGTCCGGCCTGCCGATGGGCGGTGACCTGGAGTTCGCCGACGAGTTGACGTTGGGCCGGGCCCTGACCGGCCGCCGCGTCCTCTAGGAGGTCGGGCGGCCGCCGTCGGGAGGCTCAGTCCTCGTCGGTGAGCGTGTCCGGGTCGATGCCGTGGAACTGGGGCCTGCGGGCCTCCCAGTTCTCGCGGCGCTCGGCGGCGACGCGCCGTCGAGCGGGAGCCTTCGCTGCGTCGACGATGCCGACGACGATGGCGATTGTGACGATCATGATGAAGCCGATGCCCGCGGCGATGAGAGTGATCACAGGGCCACCTCCTTCTCGGGATACCGGCCGCTGTGGCGTCCGGCACACCCTTAGATTGCCTCATGGCAGTGCTCTGTGCAATTGCATTGGGAAAGATTTGAGGTTCCGCCGCCCGGGACGCGTGGCCGGCCACCGTTGGGGAGGCCGGTCGCGACATCCCCCGCCGTGGTGGCGACCCGGCATCCACGCGGGCTGAATCGCGCGCGCCTCTCCACCGGATGAAATACTGGGCGTCCCGGGCCATCGACGGCCCGGGAGAATGTGGGGCCACCGTGTGCGGGATCGTCGCCGCTTTCGGGCGGATCGACCGGCAGAAGTGTGAGCGGATGCTGGCCAGGGTGCAGCACCGCGGGCCCGACGACACGGGCATCGTCGCGCTCGACGGTGCCTGGCTGGGCCACCAGCGCCTGTCGATCATCGACGTGAGCGGTGGGCACCAGCCCCTGACCGACCTCGACGAGACGGTGTGGATCGTCGGCAACGGGGAGATCTACAACCACGAGCACCTGACCGCCGCGCTGCCCGACGGGATCGTGCAGTCCAAGTCCGACACCGAGGCCGCGATGCACGCCGTGATGCGGGGCGGACCGGCGGCGGTGCAGACCCTCGACGGGATGTTCGCGATCGCGATGGTGACCGCGGCCGGCAGCGGTCTCGTGGCGCGCGACCCGCTGGGCGTCAAGCCGCTGTACTGGATCACCGACGAGGGCTGCACGGTGTTCGCCAGCGAGCTCAGGGCATTCGACGACGAGGACCGGCCGCACGTCACAGCGTTCCCCCCAGGTTGCCTGTGGACCCCGGCGGGCGGGATCGTGCGGTTCGCCGATGCGGTGCCCATGGAGGTCCGCCCGGCTCGGCGCGCGCAGGAGGAGTCATGGGACGCCGCCGTGCTCGACGAGGTCCGCGCGGCCGTGATCGCCGGGGTGCGGCGCCGGATGATGAGCGACGTCGGTGTCGGGGTGTTCCTCTCCGGTGGGCTGGACTCCGCGCTCGTCGCCGCGATCGCGGCGCGTGAGGCGCACGCGCGGGGTGAGCAGATTCCGACCTTCGCCGTCGGCACGCCAGGCAGCTCCGACCTGATCGCGGCCCGTCGGGTGGCTGAGCACATCGGCAGCGACCACCACGAGATCATCGTCAGCGCCGAGGAGATCGGGGAAGCCCTCAACGAGGCTGTGGAGGTGATCGAGCACTTCGACCCGGCACTGGTGCGCAGCGCGGTACCCAACCTGCTACTGGCCCGCGAGGCGTCGAAGACGGTCAAGGTGGTGCTCACCGGTGAGGGTGCCGACGAGCTGTTCGCCGGCTACAGCTACGTCCACACCGAGGAGTTCGCCGATCCGGACGTGTTGCACGCCGAGCTGGTGCGCAGCCTGGAGCAGCTGCACGGGCTCAACCTTCAGCGCTGCGACCGCACCACGATGTTCTACGGCCTCGAGGCCCGCGAGCCGTTCTTGGACGCCGACCTCGTTCGGTGCGCGCTGACCCTGCCTCCGGAGTGGAAGCAGCGCCCCGGTGGACGGATGGAGAAGGCCCTGCTCCGGGAGGCGTTCACGGGATGGCTGCCCGAGGACCTGCTGTGGCGGACCAAGGAGCAGTTCGGGGACGGGTCGGGGGCGGGCACGGTGCTCGCCGAGCTTGCCGCGCTGCGGACCGCCGCTGTCTCCGATACCCCAGCCGACACCCCAGCCGACACCTCGGCCGACACCGCAGCGGCGCCCATCCCCGCCGACTGCTGGCCGCTGCGCGGCGACGAGGAGGCCATGTACTTCGCGATCTGGCAGCGGCACTTCGCCGGGGTGCGCCCCGACGTGACGCTGCAGCCGTTCGCGACGGCATGAGCGCCGCTACCGGCCGACCTCCGCGGAGTGGATGCCCACGAGCTCGGCCACCTCGCGCGTCCGGCTGACCTGGACGACCCGAAGCGGACGCCGGCCGTGCGTGCGGGTCCTACAGGGTCGAGGCGACCGTCTCCGCGATCTCATAGGTGTTCAGCGCCGCGCCCTTGCGGAGGTTGTCGCCGCAGACGAACAGCTCCAGGGTGTTGGTGAAGTCCAGTGCCTGCCGGAGCCGTCCCACCACGGTCGGGTCGCTGCCCACCGTGTCGGCCGGCGTCGGCCACTCACCCGCGGCCGGATCGTCGCGGAGCACGATCGAGGGCTGCGCGGCGAGCACCTTGCGGGCTGCCTGCACCGTGACCTCGCGGGCGAACGTGGCATGCACCGACAGCGCGTGCGTGGTGACCACCGGCACACGGACGCAGGTGGCCGACACCTTGAGACCCGGGATGCCGAGGATCTTGCGCGACTCGTTGCGGACCTTGAGCTCCTCGGACGACCAGCCGTCCTCCTTCAAGGACCCGGCCCACGGCACGACGTTCAACGCGAGCGGTGCAGGGAACGGCGAGTCGCCCGCGTCCAGCCCGGCGGCGGCAAGGGCCTCCGCGACGTCACCGGAACGTTTGCCGAGGTCCTGCCCGGCGACGGCCGACAGCTCTGCCTGCAACCGGTCGATACCGGGCTGACCGGCCCCGGACGCGGCCTGATAGGACGCCACGACGAGCGCCTCCAGCCCGAACTCGCGATGCAGCGCCCCCACCGCGGCCATCATCGACAGAGTGGTGCAGTTGGGGTTCGCGATGATCCCCTTCGGGCGGTTCGCGGCCGCGTCGGCATTCACCTCGGGCACCACGAGCGGAACCTCGGGGTCCATCCGGAACGCACCGGAGTTGTCGACGACGACAGCGTGCCGCGCCGCGGCGATCGGTGCCCACTCGGCACTGACCTCGTCGGGCACGTCGAACAGGGCGATGTCGACGCCGTCGAATACCTCCGGCGCGAGCGCCAGCACGGTGACGTCCTCGCCCCGCACCCGTAACACCTTGCCTGCGGATCGGGCGGAGGCGACGAGCCGGATCTCCGACCACGGCACCGTCTCGCGGGCGTCGATGATCTCGATCATGGTGGTACCGACGGCGCCGGTGGCCCCGACGATCGCGATGACGGGCCCGCTCATCGTCCGCTCCCCCCGTGCACGACGGCCTGCTCGGCGCCGCCGAGATCGAACGCCTTGTGCAGCGCTTGCACTGCGGCGTCGAGCTGGTCGATCCGGCAGATCACCGAGATCCGGATCTCCGAGGTGTTCATGGTCTTGATGTTGATACCGGCCGCTGACAGCGCCTCGCAGAAGGTGGCGGTGACGCCGGGGTGGTTGCGCATGCCGGCGCCGACGAGCGACACCTTGCCGACCTCCTCCTCGTGCAGCAGCTCCGCGTAGCCGATCTCCGTCCGCGCCGCGCCGAGCGAGGTGAGCGCCCGCCGCAGGTCCGTGCGCGGCAGGGTGAACGTGATGTCGGTGCGCCGGTCACCGGCGCCCTCCGCGTGGCTGATGTTCTGCAGCACCATGTCGATGTTGATGTCGGCGTCGGCGATGGTCCGGAAGATCCGGGCCGCCATGCCGGGGGTGTCGGGGACCCCGGTGATGGTGATCTTCGCTTCGGATCGGTCGTGCGCGACCCCGGTGATGATCGCGTTCTCCAACGGAATCTCCTCGATCGAGCCGGTGACGAGCGAGCCCGGCTTGTCGTTGTACGAGCTGCGGACCCGCAGCGGGACGTTGTAGCGCCGGGCGTACTCGACCGCCCGCAGGTGCAGGACCTTCGCCCCGCACGCGGCCATCTCCAGCATCTCCTCGTAGGTGATCTGGTCGAGGCGCTGCGCGTCGGGGACGATCCGCGGGTCGGCGGTGAAGATGCCGTCGACGTCGGTGTAGATCTCGCAGACGTCGGCCTCCAGCGCCGCGGCGAGCGCGACGGCCGTGGTGTCGGAGCCTCCGCGGCCCAGCGTCGTGACGTCCTTGGAGCCCTGGCTGACGCCCTGGAAGCCCGCGACCAGCACGATCGAGCCCTCGTCCAGGGCGTCGCGCAGTCGCTGCGGGTTGACCTGGATGATCCGCGCGTCGCCGTGCTTGGAGGTGGTGATCATCCCGGCCTGCGAGCCGGTGAACGACCGGGCCTGCGCGCCGAGGGAGTGGATGGCCATCGCGACGAGCGCGTTGGAGATCCGCTCGCCCGCGGTGAGCAGCATGTCCATCTCGCGGGGCGGCGGGGCCTGGCCGAGTTCGTTGGCATG
>JBKJPD010000226.1:0-2784 GCA_046595345.1 Pseudonocardia sp. | reverse complement strand
CACGACGTCACGCGCCTGCGTCTCGTCGACGGCCATCAGCCGTGCACGATCGTCGTCGGGCGTTCGGTACCCGGCAGCCGGACCCGCGGGTCGAGCCGCGCCGCCGCCAGCTCCCCCACCAGGTTCGCCGCGATCACCACGACGGCGGTGGCCAGCACCACGGCGGTGAGCATCGGGTAGTCCTCCGCACCGGCAGCCCTGATCGCCAACCGGCCGAGCCCGGGCCACGAGAAGATCACTTCGATGACGTAGGACCCGGCCGACAGCGCCCCGGTGCCCACCCCGAGCCGGGCCACGAACGGCACCAGCGCCGGGCCCAGCACGTGTCGGCGCAGCACCGTCCACGCCCCGATGCCCCGCGCCACGGCGCTCTCCACGTGCGGCGCACCCCGCACGCCCTGCACACCCGTCTGCACGAGCCGCACGTAGGCGCCGAAGTGGTGGCCGAACGCGAGCGCCGCCGCCGGGAGTATCAGGTGCACCGCCACGGACGCCACGGTCAGAGGCTCGCCCGGCCGCCCCAGCCCGCCTGACGGGAGCACCCGCAGCACCGCGGCCCCGACGTAGAGCAGCAGCAGCGCCGTGACGAACCCCGGCATGCCGCCCAGCACGAACATCATCAGCTCGATTCCCCGTTGCAGCCAGCGTCGCCGCGTCAGACCGGCCGCCACCCCGACCACCACGGCCCCCACCACGCTGAAGACGGTCGCGACCACCACGAGCAGGGTGGTCCACGGCGCGGTGGCCGCGAGCTCGTCGGCCACCGACCGCCCGGTGATGTACGAGGTGCCGAAGTCCCCGGTCAGGGCGTCACCGACCCAGTTCAGGTAGCGCTGCGGCAGTGGCAGATCGAGCCCCATCGCCTCCCGCTGCTGCGCCACCGCCGCCGCGCTGGGCGTCCGGCCTCCGTTGCGGGCCTCCAGCACCGAACGGGCCGCGTCCCCCGGCGCGAGGTCGAGTAGCGCGAAGCACGCCATCGACGTCACCACCAGCACCAGCACCGCGGCGCGGGCGCGGCGGCCGAGGAACCGCGCGGTCGTGGAACCCGACGTCATGACCAGCGCCACGTCTCCGCGTTGTGGAACAGCCCGTAGCCGTGGTGCTCCAGCGTGCGGCCGGTCGGCCCGGTGAAGGCTGCCGGGAACGCGTTGACGGCCTGCAGGTAGGTCAGCCACAGGTACGGCGGATCCGCGACGATGGCCTGCTGGAACCGGGTGTAGGCCGCCTTCTCCGTGGCGTCGTCGGAGGCGGCGCGCCCGGCGTCGAGCGCCGCGTCGACGGCCGGGTCGGCGTAGCTGCCGTAGTTGGAGCCACCCGCCGCGAGCACCTCAGAGGAGTGGAACGGCGCGTAGAGCGACGTGTCGGGCTGGTACGGCGTGCCCCAGCCGACCACGAACCCGTCGAGGTCACCCCAGTTCTTCACGATCAGGTCGCGGGCCTTCGGGTCGGCCGTGACCTGGAACCCCGCCTGGTTGAGCTGCGTGGCCACCACCCCGAGCAGGGAGACGCGCAGGGAGTCCGACGAGAACGTGCTGATCGAGAACGCGAGGGGTGCGCCGTTCCTCGTCCACGGTCCGTCGCCCCTGCGGGTGTAGCCGGCCTGCGCCATCAGCGACGCGACCTTGCCCGGGTCGTATGTGTAGGGCGCGATCGAGGGGTCGTGGTACGGGCTCGTGCCCAGCGGGTCGGTCGCCGGCCCGCCGTAGCCGAGCAGCACCGAGTCGACGAGCGCCGTGCGGTCCACCGCGTAGTTCATCGCCTGGCGCACCAGCGGGTCGGCGAACACCGGCTTGAGCATGTTGAACATGACGGCGCGGTAGTCGGCGGTGGGTGAGGCCTGCACGCGCAGCCGGTCGTTCTGCTTCACCTGTGTGGCCTGCTGTGGCTCCAGAATGGCCCCGTCCACCTCTGCGTTGCCGAGCTGCACCAGCCGGGCCGTCGCGTCCGGCACGTAACTGATGACGATCTTGTCGAGCTTGGCGCGGCCGCCGTAGTAGCCGTCGAATGCTGTGAGGGTGGCGTACTGGCCGGGCTTGAACTCGTCGAGCCGGAACGGGCCGGTGCCGACGGGATGCTGGCCGAAATCGGAGTCGGTGATCGACTTCCCGGTGAGCAGGTGCTGCGGCAGGATCCCCATCGCCAGCGCGTCGAGCAGTGCCGCGTACGGTGCGCCCAGCGTGATCACCACCGTGTTCGCGTCGGGCGCTTCCACGGACGTGATGCCGGTGAAGTAGTGGCGCTGCGCGGCCCCGCTGTCGGGTGCGCGCACCGCGTCGAGGGTGAACGTGACGTCCGCCGCGCGGAACGGCGCCCCGTCCTGCCACGTGACGCCCTTGCGCAGCGCGAAGGTGTAGGTGCGTTCGTCGGGGCTGACCGTCCAGGACTCGGCGAGCGCGGGAACCACCGCGTTGGCGCCGTCGTGGGTGACGAGGCCGCGGAACACCATCTCGGTAACGGGATCGGTGTGCTCGTCCTGCATCACCGGGTTGAGCGTGTCCGGTTCATCGTCGATGGCGTAGGTGAACGTGTTCGTCGCCTGGCCGCGGCCGCCGGCGTCGGCCGCGCCGCACGACGCCAGCGAGACGCCGACGACGACGGCGAGCAGAGTTGCGCAGAGTCGCCTTGATGCGTCCACGATGTCCCCCGTCCGAGTGATGGCCTGCAGTATGTGCGATAGACCGGCAATAGCCAACTAATAGCGTCTACCGCGGCCGGTCGCCATGGACCGCACCGACGGCCGCGACCGCGACCAGGCCGTGCAGCTGCTCGCCATCGGCCTGGTCG
>JBKJPD010000016.1:0-3734 GCA_046595345.1 Pseudonocardia sp. | reverse complement strand
GGTGCGGGCGTGCAGCCGCGCGGAGTGGTCGAGCAGCGAGCAGTTCTGCAGCGCCGCCGCCGTCTGGCCTGCCAGTATCCGCAGGACCGAGTGGTCGGTGTCGTCGATCTCGCGTTCTGGCGGCGTCCACGCGATGAACCCGCCGACGACCCGGCCGTCCAGCCGGACCGGCACGTGCAGGTGCCTTCGGCGCTCGTCGTCGTCGTGCTCGTCGTCGGGTGCGCCCCGGCAGATCTGCTCGACGTGCTGCCACACCCGTCTCGGTACGGGGCGAGGATCGTTCCACTCCGCACCGTCCGGGCCCCGTACGAGGTGCCGCGGGCGGGCGTCGGCGAGCTCCCCCTCCACGAGGGCGAACACCACCCACTCGGCGGAGAGATGTTCCGCCACGGCTTCGACGACCGCCCGGACCAGCGCGGCCGAGATGCCCTCCAGCGCCTGGATCACCCGGTGCAGGCGCTCAGCCGATGTGCGGTACTCGGGATAGTAGTGCGGCTTGCCTGAGCGCAGTCCGGTGAGCGCCTCGAGATCCGGGCGGGGCCGGGACGCGCGCGAACCACCGCGGCGGGGCCATTGCGCGGCGGATGTCACAGCCGACCCACCGTGTTGCCTGTGCGCACAGTGCTCACAGCGCTGCCTTGAACAGCGTCTCGACATCGCCGAGGGAGGTGGGCCGCGGGTTGGTGGTCAGGCAGGCGTCGCCGAGGGTCAGCTCGGACAGCCGCGGAATGTCCTCGACAGTGACGCCGAGAACGCCGAGCCCACGTGGCACGCCGACCTCGTCTCCGAGCCTGCGGACCTCCTCGGCCACCCGCTCGACGGCTTCACTGGCCGGGGCACCGATGTCGTAGACGCTCAAGGCCTGGGCGATCGGCACGAAACGGTCGGGGTACTGGGCCCCGTTGAAGCGGATGACGTGGGGCAGCAGCACTCCGTTGACCACTCCGTGGGGCAGGTCGAGCATGCCGCCGACCTGGTGGCTCATGGCGTGGGTGGCGCCGAGGATCGCGTTGGTGAACGCCAGGCCCGCCTCGAGCGCGGCCTGGGCCATGAACGACCGCGCTTCCGGATCCTCCGGGACCTGCATGGTGCGTGCCAGGTTGCCCTTGACAAGCGAGATCGCCTGTAGGGCGTGATGATCGGTGAGCGGCCCGTGAGCGAGGGACACGAACGCCTCGATGCCGTGGGTCAGCGCGTCGAGGCCGGTGGCGGCGTTGAGCCAGTCCGGCATCGTGACGAGCAGCCGCGGGTCGATCACCGACACGTCCGGGACCAGCGCGCGGCCCATGATCGTGATCTTGGTGTGGCGTTCGGTGTCGGTGACGATGCAGAACTGAGAGACGTCCGCGCCAGTGCCGGACGTGGACGGCATCATGATCATCGGCGGGATGGGGTGCGTGATCCGGTCGATGCCCTCGTAGTCGAGGATCCGCCCGCCATTGGCCGCGAGCAGCGCTATGCCCTTGGCCGCGTCGATCACCGAGCCGCCGCCGATACCGAGGACGACATCGCAGCCGGCCTCGATGTAGCACTGGTGCCCCGCCTCGATCTCGTGGTCCTTCGGGTTGGGCGTGACGTTCGTCCAGACCTGTGGCGAGAGCCCTGCGGCACGTAGCTGCGCGAGCAGTTCCGCCGGCCAACCCGCTTCCATCAGCCCGGGATCGGTGACGACGAACGGACGGCGTGCTCCGAGCCGCACGGCGGCGTGTGCAGCCTCGGCGAGCGAACTCGGCCCGAAGACGATCTCCGGCGCGTGGAACTTGGACAGTCTCAGCGGCGGGGTGTCGTGCGCGGTGTGCCGTTCGTCCTCGCTCGATCTACCGAGGAGCACCGAATCACCGGCTCTACGTGTTCCACCGACGAGGACCACATTGCCCTCCCGCACCACATTGTTCGAGCGGTCGGCCGGATGCCCCGTGGGCCGACCCGACTCACGTTACAAGACCTGGCGCGTGAGCGGGCAGCGAAGTATTTCGTGGGCCGTCCGGGCACCGTCAGCCGACGTGGATCGGACCGTTGCGTTCGGCCAGCCGAGTGCCGGCTCCACCCCAGTGCTGGGCGATCATCTCCGCCGCGATCGAGACGGCGGTCTCCTCCGGGGTACGCGCGCCGAGGTCGAGGCCGATCGGGGACGACATGCGCGCGATCTCGGCATCGGTCACCCCGATCTCCTTCAGCCGCTCGATGCGGTCGTCGTGGGTGCGCCGCGAGCCCATCGCCCCGATGTAGGCCACCTCGGGCAGTCGCAGGGCGACCTCGAGCAGTGGCACGTCGAACTTCGGGTCGTGGGTGAGCACACAGAGCACGGTGCGCTTGTCGATCCGCCCGGCCTCGGCCTCCGCCCTCAGGTAGCGGTGCGGCCACTCGACGATGACCTCGTTGGCGCCGGGGAACCGCGATGTGGTGGCGAACACCGGGCGTGCGTCGCAGACCGTGACGCGGAAGCCGAGGAACGAACCCATCTTCGCGACGGCGGCGGCGAAGTCGATGGCGCCGAACACGATCATCCGGGGCGGTGGGGCGAAGGACTCGACGAACACATCGAGGCCTTCGCCGCGGCGCTGGCCGTCGACGCCGTAGTGCACGATCGCGTTGCGCCCCGCGTCGAGCAGGCCGCGGGCGTCATCGCGGACGGCGTCGTCGAGGCGGGCCGAGCCGGTGCCGCCCTCGGTGTGCTCGGCCCACACGATCAGCCGCTTACCGAGCCGGTCCGCCGGGCCGGCCACGACAGTGGCCACCGCGACGGGCGTCTCGTCGCGGATCGCCTGTGCCACGGACCCGAGCTGGCCGAATGTGTCGGGGTCGATCTTCTCGACGAAGATGTCGATGATCCCGCCGCACGTCAGCCCGACGGTGAAGGCGTCGTCGTCGGATACGCCGTAGCGCTGGAAGACGGGATGACCGTCGGTGAGGACCTGCTGGCCCAGCTCGTAGACCGCGCCCTCGACGCAACCGCCGGACACGCTGCCCACGGCCTCCCCACCGGGGCCGATGAGCATGGACGCGCCGGGGCGGCGCGGCGCGGAGCTGTAGGTCCCGACCACGGTCGCGAGCGCGGCCGTCTCGCCGTTCTTCCACCAGCCCTCGAGCCGATCCACCACGTCACGCATCGCGCACCACCTTGAGCAGCTGTTCCAGAGTGAGCAGGCTATGTCCTGCCAGCAAATCATCCAGGTAGGGCAGGGCGGCGACTATTCCGCCCTGCACCGGCGCGTATCCGTCCTTGCCGGCGTGGGGGTTGACCCAGACCAGCCGGTGGGCGAGCCGGCTCAACCGCTGCATCTGGACGCCGAGCAGGTCGGTTTCGCCGCGCTCCCACCCGTCGGAGAAGATGACGACGACAGCCCGCCTGGCTGCACCACGCTGGCCCCAACGGTCCACGAAGGCCCGCAGTACCTCGCCCAGCCGGGTGCCGCCGGACCAGTCGGGGATGGCCCGGCCCGCGGCGGAGAGCGCATGTTCGGCGTCCCGCATGCGCAGCTCGCGGGTGATCCGGGTCAGTCGCGTGCCGAGGGTGAACGCCTCGACGGCGCCGGGGGAGCGGCGGACGACGACGTGGGCGAACCGCAGCAGCGCGTCGGCATAAGGCTCCATCGACCCGGAGATGTCGACGAGCAGCACGACCTTGCGGGGGCGCCGGGAGTGGTCGCGGCGGAGCAGTTCGCGCAGCTCGCCGTGGTTGTGCAACGCGGCACGCATGGTGCGTCCGGGGTCGGTGCGCCCGTCGCGGGGGT
>JBKJPD010000481.1:0-8717 GCA_046595345.1 Pseudonocardia sp. | reverse complement strand
TGCGAGAACGGGTCGGGGCGCCGGGTCGTGCTGCTGTCGGTGTACGACGACGAGCAGTACCTGTTCCAGGCGCTGCGGGCGGGCGCGGCCGGCTACCTCATCAAGCGGATCAGCAGCGACGACCTGGTGCGCCATCTCGAACTGGTGCACGCAGGCGAGACCGTCATAGACCCGGGCATGGCCGGGCAGGCCGTCGCGTCGGCGGCGCGGCTGAGCAGCGGGGAGTTCTGGCCGGGGGCGCGGCACGGGCTCACCCAGCGTGAGAGCGAGGTGCTGTCGTTGATGGTGAGCGGGCTGTCGAACCGCGCGATCGCCACTCGGCTGGTCGTCGGGGATGAGACGGTCAAGAGCCACCTCCGGTCGGTCTACCGCAAGCTCGCGGTGAACGACCGGGCCGGTGCGGTGGCCGCCGCGCTCCGCGAGGGAATCTTCCAGTGACCGGGGATGGGCTGACCAAGGATCTCGAACGCGAGAACGCCCTGCTGCTCGCCATCGTCGAGGCCACCTCGTCGGGGCCCGATGTCGAACCGTTGGCCGCCGCGGTGGCCCGGCTGATCGTGGCCGCCACCGCGACCGTCGTCTGTTTCGTGCACGTCCTCGACGACGAGGGCCGCTCACTGACCCTCGTCGGTGCGACCCCACCGTTCGACGGCAAGATCGGCACGGTGCGGTTGCCGATCGGGACCGGCGTCACCGGGTGGGTCGCGCAGCGCGGGGTACCCGCCGTCATCGTCGACGACAAGCAGGCCGACCCCCGGTACCTGCCGATCCCGGCGTTGCGCGGCGCCGACTTCACCTCGATGGCGTCGGTGCCGATGAGCAGCGACCTCGCCGGCCTGGTCGGGGTGCTCAACGTGCACACGGTGGCGCGGCGGGAGTTCACCACCCGCGACATCCAGCTGCTCACCACGATCGGCAGGCTCGTGGCGGGCGCCGTGGCATCGGCGCGACTGCACCGTGCGCTCGCGACCCGCGAGCGCGCCCACGAGCGCTTCACCGAGCAGGTGATCGCCGCGCAGGAGGCCGAGCGCAGGCGGCTGGCGGGCGACATCCACGACGGCATCTCTCAGCGGCTGGTCACCATCGGCTACCTCCTCGACGCCGCGGCCGGCACGATCCGCGAGGACCCCGGCTACGCCGAGCAGCAGCTGGCGCTGGCGCGCGAGCTGGCCGACATCACGGTGGACGAGGCGCGAGCGGCGGTCGGCAACCTGCGGCCGCCGATCCTCGACGACCTCGGTCTCGGCGGTGCGCTGACCAGCCTGTGCCGGACGGTGCCCGACCTGGACTGCAAGCTCGACCTGAGTGAGGAGCGGCTGCCCGAGCACGTCGAGATCGCGCTGTACCGCATCGCACAGGAGTCGTTGCAGAACGTCCAGAAGCACGCGGGGGCGGCCTCGGTACGGATTCGGTTCGCGGTGCGGGCGGGCGTCGCGCGGCTCGAGGTCACCGACGACGGCTGTGGCTTCGACCTCTCGTCCGGCACTCCCGGCCCGGGTTACGGGATGCGCAGCATGACCGAGCGCGCCGAGCTGGTGGGCGGCACGATCGCCGTCCGCTCCCGCTCCGGCTCAGGCACCACGGTGACCGTGACCATCCCGATGTAGGGCTCCCCCGACCGGCCCGGTCTGATCCCGCCAACCCGGCGAGATTGCCGTCAGGGCTGTTCGATCGTCACCGAACAGCCCTGACCGCAATCTCACGGACCAGGACCGGAGCCCATCGCAGTGGCCGGGAGGATTCGGCCGCTCACCTCACCGAAGCTGATCCGGGAGCTCCTCGGGCCGGGCGCTGTCGCGGTGATGGCGACCACGTCGCCGTCCTGCAGGAACGTGCGGGTGGTGCCGTCGGGCAGTGCGATCGGCTCGGTGCCGCCCCAGCTGAGTTCGAGCAGCGAGCCGCGCTGTTCCGGCCGCGGGCCGCTCACCGTGCCGGAGGCATAGATGTCGCCCGGACGCGTCGGGGCGCCGTTGACGGTCAGGTGCGCGAGCTGCTGCGCCGCCGTCCAGTACATCGTGCGGAACGGCGGCCGGGAGATCACGTTCCCGTTGAGCCGCACCTCCAGCGCCAGGTCGAGGCCACGGATGTCGACGTCGCGCAGGTAGGGCAGCGGCTCCGGGTCGCGCGGCGGCGGCGCGACGCGGGCGGACTCGAGCGCGTCGAGTGCGACGATCCAGGGTGAGATCGACGTGGCGAAGGACTTGCCCAGGAATGGCCCCAGCGGGACGGTCTCCCAGGCCTGCAGGTCGCGGGCACTCCAGTCGTTGAGCAGGAAGGCGCCGAACACGTGCTCGGCGAAGGCCCCGACCGCCACCCGGGTGCCCAGTGCCGAACCGGGGCCGAGGACGAAGCCCACCTCGGCCTCGATGTCCAGCCGCGTCGACGGCCCGAACACCGGCACCGGACCGTCTCGGCCCACAACACCTCGGCCCACGACACCTCGATGCTGTCCCTGCGGCCGCACGATCGGCGTACCCGAGACCACCACCGAACCACTGCGGCCGTGGTAGCCGATCGGGAGGTGGCGCCAATTGGGCGTCAGCGGGGCGGAATCGGGCCGGAAGATCCGGCCGACGTTGGTGGCGTGGTGCTCGCTGGAATAGAAGTCGACGTAGTCGCCGACGTCGATCGGCAGGTGCAGCGACACCGCGGCCCGCGGGTACAGGTGCGGGCGGACGCGCTCGTCGTCGGCGAGCCACTCGACGATCGCCGCGCGGACCTGCGTCCACGTCGCCCGCCCGGCAGCGAGCAGGGGGTTGAGCACCGGCGCGGCGAGTAGTTGCGCGAACGGCGCACCCATGGCGAGAGCGACCGCGCCCACGTCGAGGACGTCCGCACCGAAGGCGACGCCGATCCGCCGCGCCCCGCCGGGCGGGCTGAACACCCCGTAGGGCAGGTTCTCGATCCCGAAACCGGTCACACCGGTCCCCGGCCGGACCACGTCCAGGCGTATCCGGGGTCCTCGCTCGCCGCCGCGCCCTCGCCGAGTTCGAGGGGCCGGAACGTGTCGACCATGACGGCCAGCTCGTCGAAGTACTCCGCCCCCAGCGACCGCTCGACGGCTCCGGGCTGCGGCCCGTGGCTGTGCCCGCCGGGGTGCAGGCTGATCGAGCCCAGCGCGATGCCCGATCCCTTGCGCGCCTCGTAGTCGCCGCCGCAGTAGAACATCACCTCGTCGGAGTCCACATTGGAGTGGTAGTAGGGAACGGGCACAGCGAGCGGGTGGTAGTCGACCTTGCGCGGCACGAAGTTGCAGATCACGAAGCCGGTTCCTTCGAACACCTGATGCACCGGCGGCGGCTGGTGCACCCGCCCGGTGATCGGCTCGAAGTCCCCCACGTTGAACGTGTACGGGTACAGACACCCGTCCCAGCCCACGACGTCGAACGGGTGCCTCGGATACACGTAGCGCGTGCCGGTGACGCCGCCGCCAGAAGATCGGACGTTGCCCCGGTGCTTGACCAGCACCTCCACGTCCGTCCCCTCGAGGACGAGCGGCTCGCCCGGACCGTGCAGATCGCGCTCACAGTAGGGCGCGTGCTCGAGCAGTTGCCCGAACCGCGACAGGTAACGCTTCGGCGCCGCGATGTGCGAGTTCGCCTCGATCACGTAGAGGCTCACGGGCCCGCTCGGTATCCAGCGGTGGGTCGTCGACCGTGGCAGCAGCACGTAGTCGCCCGGCCGCGCTTCGAGCGTCCCGAACACGGTCTCGACGGTGGCGCTACCCGACTCGACGTAGACGCACTCGTCGCCCGCGGCGTTGCGGTAGAGCGGGGACGGCGCCCCCGCAACGACGTAGGAGATCCGGACGTCGGCGTTGCCGAGCACCAGCCGACGCCCGGTGACGGCGTCCAGACCCGTCCCATCGGGGAACAGGTCGTGCAGCCGCAGGTGTCGTGGGAGCAGGGGGTGGTTGCCGCGCGTGGACTGGTCGGGCAGCTCCCACGGCGTCGCGTCGACGATCGCCGACGGCACGCCCACGTGGTAGAGCAGCGACGAGTCCGAGGAGAACCCGTCCTCCCCCATCAGCTCCTCGGAGTAGAGGCCGCCGTCGGGCCTGCGGTGCTGGGTGTGCCGCTTCGGCGGGACATCGCCGCAGCGTCGGTAGTACGCCATCGTGGCTCACCTCCGGGTCGACCGGTCACGACCGTACGCCCGGCCCGTCGTCAGGCGGAGACGTCCCGGTCCTCCGCGCTGAGGCTCGTCGGCCGTGCTCGCGGCACCGCGGTGCCTGATGGCGGGCCCGCGAACCCACTCACGCGTCCAACCGCTGGGCCGCAAGCCACTCACGGCCGGCGGCGGTCAGGAGACGGTCCGCCCCCGCGGTGGCGAGCAGCGACGGGTCCTGCTTGTAGAGGCGTGCGACGTCTGCCGCGTGCAGGCCCAGCTCGCGGGCGGCCTGGTGCGCCTCGAGCTTGTGCATCCGACCGCCGGCAGCCTCCGCGAAGCGGGTGAGCAACCGCACCTCCGCCATGACCGGGGCGACACCGGCCGTACCCGCCGCCTCGGACTGCGCCTCGGCCAGCTCGACGAGCAGGGCCTCCATCTGCGCCCCGAACGAGCGCATCAGCTGACGGACCTGCCCGACCCGGTCGACGGGGACCTGGGCCCCGTCGCCTGCTGCTCCCTGCCAGGTGCGCTTGGGGTGCCGACGCAGGTACTCCTGCTCCAGTTCGAGCATGCGCCCGGTGTGGTGGCGGAACTGGTCGGCGGTGCCATGCAGGAATACCCAGTTGCGGGTGGCGTGCGCACGGGTGCCCTGCCGCTCCAGCTCCGCGTCGGAGAGCTCAGTCGCAGGCAGGCCGTGCTGCTGGTCGGGCTGGCGGTCCATGGACGTCTCCTGTGCGGCAGATGGCGGGTGGCGCCGACGATCCTCCTGTTGTGGCAAGAATGCCTACCGTCTGCGTGCTCAGCAGGTCCCTGCGGGACTTTTCAACCTGGACGTCAGGTGAGGAGGTCACCGCCGAGGTTCGGCGTCCACCACTCGCCATCACGGGATGACGAGGCCCGCTTCCTTCTCCGGGACGCGGCACACGGCAAGTTCCCATGCGGTCTGCCGCGGCGGCACCCCGTCGACGATCCACCGCTCGACCAGCAGCGTGACCTTGGCCCGCATCTCGGTGCGGAGCCGGTGGAACGAGTCCTCCGGATCGGCCCCGACCTGGCCGAGCAGTAGCCACCACGCCCAGGCAGCGGCGCCCGCATTGGCCACGAAGTCGGGGATCACCGGAATCCCGCGGGCCGTGAGGATGGCCTCGGCCTCCGGCGTCGTGGCGTTGTTGGCCGCCTCGACGACGACCTTCGCGGCGACGTCGAACGAGTTGTCCGGAGTGATCGCGTAGGAGATGGCGGCCGGCACCAGGATGTCGGCCGGTGTCGCCATCACAGCGGTGCGCGGCAGAAGCTGGACGTCCGCGGGCAGGCGGGACCGGTCGATCTCACCGAAGGCGTCGCGGAGGTCGAGCAACGCCGGAATGTCGAGGCCGTCGGGACGGTAGAGCGTTCCGACGGCGTCCGCGACGGCAACCACCCGCATCCCCGCCTCGTGCACGTACCAGGCGGCGCCGCCGCCCATCGTCCCGATGCCCTGGATCGCCACGGTGGTCGCTGCGGGCGACCAGCCCCAGGCACCGGCGGCGGCGAGGCAGGCCTGTGCCACGCCGTAGCCACCGATCACGTCCCCGAGCAACCCGCCCGGCACCGGGGCGTTCAGCCCGGCGTGCACCCGGCGCAGCGTCGCATCCGGGTCGACCGACCGTCTGATCGCCGCATGGTAGGACTGCTGCAGCCCGAGGCGGGCGAAGACCTCGTCGATGAGGTGCTGGGGTACGCCGAGATCCTCCGCAGTCACCCAGTGCGCGTCCAGCCACGGGCGCATGGCCTCGCAGAACCGCTCGAGGACGCCGACGGCGCCGGGATCCTTCGGGTCGAAGTCGATGCCGCCCTTCGCGCCACCGACGGGCAGGTTGAAGACCGCTGCCTTCGCGGCCATCCCCCTCGCGAGATCCTCGACCTCCGACATCGTGGCGCCGACCCGCATCCGGGTCCCCCCGGTCGTCAACCCGGAAACCAGCGACTGGACGACGAGATAGCCGTGAGCACCGGTGACCGGGTCGGCCCACGTCAGCCGCAGCAGTGGCTCACTGGTGCGCGTGTTCGCCGCACCGGCGCCGATCCGGGCCGGCACGTGCTGTAACTCCTCGCTTGTGAACTCCATCGGGTTCTGCATCGTGGTCATGTCAGCCCACCCCCACTCAAGTACCTCGAAAGCCGTCCCGCGCATGGCGAAGCGCGCCGTTGCACCGATCAGAATCAATGGGTGCACGACTGCTGAGCTGCGACGTTGCCGGGCGGTGGCCTCCCGCATCCGGTGCGTTCAGAGTGCGCCCGATCGTGGCATCGCGTCTAGTTACGGATTATTTACGGTCACCATCACCCTTCCTGCACGACGACCGGCCGGTGGGCAACCGGTGGGCGGCAGCCATCGTGCATACCCTGGGCCGCGTGGAGCTATCCCTGCAGCGGTTGAAGATGTTTCGTGAGCTGCACCGCCGCGGCACCATCACCGCTGCGGCCGCAGCGCTGCAGTACACCGCCTCGGCCGTGTCCCAGCAGCTCGCTCAGCTCGAACGGGATGTGGGTGCGAAGCTCTTCGAGCGGCTTGGGCGGCGGGTTCAGCTCACCGACCTCGGCATGCTGCTCGCCGAGCACGCCGGAAAGATTCTCGCGGCGGTCGAGCAGGCCACCACTGCCCTCGAGGAGGCGCAGGAGACGGTGTCGGTGCGGCTCACCGCCGGAGTGTGGGCCTCCGTCGCGTCGGGCCTCCTGCCGGCCGCGCTCACCGCGCTGGCCGCTGAGCATCCCGGCATCCAGGTCCGCACGAGGGAGCTCGCGCCGGAGGACACCGCGGGCGCCGTGCGGGACGGCACCCTCGACTTCTCCTTCGTGATCGAGTACTCGTGTTACCCGATGCCCTGGGATCCAGCGCTGGCCCGGGCCGTGATCGCGGTGGAGCGGCTGCACGCCGCCGTCCCAGCGGGTGCGGTGCCCTCGGCGACCACGACCCTGCCGGAGCTTGCCGAGCATCCCTGGATCATCTCCGGGCCACGATCACATTTCGGTCGCGCAGTGCGGATCGCCTGCCAACGCAGCGGGTTCGAACCCACGATCAACCACGAGGTCGGGGAGCAGGCGACCGCGCTGGCGATGGTCGCCGCCGGGCTGGGTGTCACCCTCGTCTCCGACCTGGCGTTGCCGCTGTGCCCGCCTGGCGTGGACGTCGTCGCGCTGACCGAACCGGTCATGCGGACGGTGTCCATCGCCTACCGCACGGGCAACACGCGCAGGCCGTCGCTGCACCTGGTGATCGACGCGGTGCGGGCCGCGGCGGCCGAGAAGGGCCTCGGCGTGCAGTCGACGGTGACATCGCCCGCGCTGTAGCGGCCCACCCCCCACGATTTGGGTGGTAGCCCCGGGCTCGCTTTGCGCGGACACTGCCAGCCATGGCAGGCGCAAGCCGGAATCGCCCGACCACGTCGCGGCGCACCACTCCTCACCAGCCCGGATCGGCCCTCGCGTTGCCCGACCTGCGCGCGGTCGCGGGTCTCGCAACCGGGGCGGTGTTGGTGGTGGCGATGGCGGTGACGGTGGGGCTCGTCGCCACCAGCGGCCGGTCCGCCCCGCCGATACCGCTTCCGACGTTCGCCGGACCCGCGTTCCCGGACCCGCTCGCTCCCCCCGTCGTTGAGACACGGTTCCCGGACCCGCAGGTCCCCACCGACGGCACCGCGCTGCGCGCCGCGCCGGCCGTGCGCAGCGCGCCCCCCGCCGCGCGGGTGACCGTCCTGGATCGCGTCTCCGGTGTGGATGTACCGGCATCCGGGGCGGCGGTCGATTCTCCGGCTCTGCAGCCGGCCGTCGACGCGGTGACCGACCCACCGCCGGCAGCCCCGGCGTTTCCGGCCCCGCCCGCGCCGCCGCCCGCCCCGCCCGCGCAGCCGCCGGCGCAGCCGCCTGCCCCGCCCGCGCAGCCGCCTGCCCCGCCCGTGCTCGACACCCCGCCGCCGCCGCCGATTCCGGCAGACCCGGGCGCCGACGCACCGCACGACGCCGGCGGAAATCACGGGAGCGGGCACGGCGGTCGGGCGACCGTGGCTGCCGTCGGGTAGCCCGCAGCGGACGCCCACCGGGTGGCGGTCCCGCTCGTGCCCGTGCGGCACGCCGCCGGTTACCCGGGTTAGCCTCACATCCATGAGCGTCACCGCCCGGCCGTTGTTGGAGTTCGACAACTCGTTCGTCCGTGACCTGGCCGGCCTGTACGAGCCGTGGCAGGCGGCGCCGGCGTCGGCGCCCCGGCTGTTGGCGCTCAACGAGGAGTTGGCCACCGAACTGGGCGTCGACACCCAGAGACTCAGGGCATCTGCCGGAGTCGCCGTTCTCGTCGGCAATGCCACGCCCGACGGGGCCACGCCGGTGGCGCAGGCCTACGCGGGCCATCAGTTCGGTGGGTTCGTGCCCCGCCTCGGCGATGGCAGAGCGCTCCTGCTCGGTGAGGTCCTCGACGTCCGCGGACGCCGTCGCGACCTGCACCTCAAGGGCTCGGGCCGCACGCCGTTCGCGCGGGGTGGGGATGGCAGAGCACCGGTCGGCCCGATGCTGCGCGAGTACGTGATCGGGGAGGCGATGCACGCGCTCGGCATCCCCACCACCCGGGCGCT
>JBKJPD010000453.1:0-2998 GCA_046595345.1 Pseudonocardia sp. | reverse complement strand
CGCGAGATCGGCAAGCCGCTGGCCGAGGCCCGCGGCGAGGTGCAGGAGGTGATCGACACCTGCTCGTTCTTCGCCGGTGAGGGGCGGCGCCTCTACGGCCATACCGTGCCGAGTGAGATGCCGGACAAGCAACTGTTCACCTTCCGCGTGCCCGTCGGCGTGGCCGCGATCGTCACGGCCGGGAACTTCCCTGTCGCCGTGCCGTCCTGGTATCTCGTGCCTGCGCTGCTGTGCGGCAACGCCGTCGTCTGGAAGCCCGCCGAGTACACCCCGGCCATCGCCACAGCGTTCACCGAGCTGTTCGTGGCGGGTGGGCTGCCCGCCGGCGTGCTCAACATGGTGCTTGCGGACGGCCCCATGACGTTCGACGGGCTCGCCGCGACGCTGGACGCCGGGCTTGTCGACAAGATCGGATTCACCGGCTCGTCGGCGGTCGGCGTGCGGATCGGGGAGCTCGCGGGCCGACACCTGCAGAACCCCTGCCTGGAGCTGGGCGGCAAGAACCCCCTGGTCGTGATGCCCGACGCCGACCTCGACCTGGCCGTCGAGGGGGCCCTGTTCTCCGGGTTCGGCACGGCCGGGCAGCGCTGCACGTCACTCGGCACGGTGGTCGTCCACTCCTCCGTGCACGACGAGTTCGTGGCGCGCTTCGACGCGGCAGTGCGGGCGGCCGTCATCGGCGACCCGACCGGCGACGTGCTCTACGGGCCGATGATCTCCCAGCGGTTCCTCGGCGGGTTCCTCGAACACCTGTCTCTGATCGCCCCGCACCACACGGTGCACGGCTCCACCGGCGTCGGCCGGATCACCGCCGCGAACCCCCGCGACGGCTTCACCGGTGACGGCGGGCTCTACGCCCACCCCACGATCGTCGACGGTATCCGCGCCGACGACGCCCTCTACCGCACCGAGACGTTCGGCCCGCTCGTCGGAGTCGCGTCGTTCGGGACCTTCGACGAGGCCGTCGAACTGGCCAACGGGCACGGCTACGGGCTCTCGGCGTCGATCTACACGAGCACTCCCGCGCATGCCTTCCGGTTCCGGGAGCGGGTGAGCGCGGGGATGGTGAGCGTCAACAACTCGACGTCGGGCGCCGAGGCCCACCTGCCCTTCGGCGGGAACGGGCGCTCCGGCAACGGGAGCCGCCAGTCCGGGATCTGGGTGCTCGACCAGTTCACCCGCTGGCAGTCGATGAACTGGGACTACGCAGGCAAGCTCCAGAGGGCCCAGATGGACACCCCCGATCTGCCGACCGACCTGGGTTTCCGCCTCCGCTAGCTACCATCGGGTCGTGACAGGTCCGGCGGGCTCCGCTCCGGGGGCGAAGGGCCTCAAGGCCGGTGTGCTCGGCCTGATGTCGGGCATAGTGATCGGGCTGGCGTCCACCGCTCCCGCTTACAGCCTCGCGGCGAGCCTCGGGCTGATCGTGGTGCTCGCCGGGGAGAAGGCGCCGGCGATCCTGCTGCTGGCGTTCGTGCCGATGTACCTCATCGCCGTGGCCTACCGTGAGCTCAACGAGGCCGAGCCCGACTGCGGCACCACCTTCACCTGGGTCGGGCGCGCGTTCGGGCCGTGGATGGGTTGGATGGCCGGCTGGGGCATCATCGCCGCCGACATCATCGTCATGGCCGGCCTCGCCCAGGTCGCGGGGCAGTACTCGTTCCTGCTGGTCGGGGCCGATTCCCTGGCCGGGAGCAGGCTGTGGACCACCGTCGCGGGCGTCATCTGGATCGCGGTGATGACCTACATCTGCTATCGCGGCATCGAGGTATCGACCCGGCTCCAGTTCGTGCTGCTCGGGATCGAGCTGGTGGTGCTCGTCGCGTTCGCCATGGTCGCGCTGATACGCGTGTACAGCGGTGACGCACCGGCCGGTTCGATGACGCCGAGCCTGGCCTGGTTGTGGCCCGGCGGGCTCGGCCCCGCCGACCTCGTCGACGCGGTGCTCATCGCCGTGTTCCTCTACTGGGGCTGGGACAGCGCCGTCGCCTGCAACGAGGAGAGCGCCGACCCCGGACGGACACCCGGGCGGGCCGCGGTACTCGCCACGCTGCTGCTGCTGGCGACCTACGTGCTCGTCGCCGTCGCGGCGGTCGCGTTCGCCGGCACGGGCGCTACCGGGATCGGCCTGGGCAACGACGCGAACTCCAAGGACGTGTTCGCAGCGATCGGGCCGGCGATCTTCGGTGAGAGCGGTATCGGCCGGTTCTTCGTGGCCCTGCTGATCATCTCGGTACTCACATCGGCGGCGGCCAGCACCCAGACGACGATCCTGCCCACGGCCCGCGCCGCACTGTCGATGGGTGCCTACCGGGCCATCCCGCAGCGGTACGCGACGGTCCACCCCGGGTACCTGACGCCGAGCTACTCGACCTGGGCGATGGGCATCGTGTCGATCGTGTTCTACGTGGGCCTCACGCTGGTGAGCGAGAACGTGCTGGCTGACTCGATCGCCGCGGTCGGGCTGCTGATCGCGTTCTACTACGGGCTCACCGGTTTTGCGTGCGTCTGGTTCTACCGCGGGCAGCTCCGCGGTCGGGACCTGTGGGTGAAGGGCGTGCTGCCGGGGCTGGGCGGGGTGCTGTTGCTCGGGGCGTTCGTGGCGTCCGGCATCGCCTACGCCGCGCCCGATGCCGGGGAGACCACCGTGTTCGGGATCGGCAGCGTCTTCGTGATCGGCATCGGCGCGTTGCTGCTCGGCGCCCTGCTGATGCTGGCCTACAGCCGGGTGGCACCGCCCTACTTCCGCGGCGAGACGCTGCGCCGCGGGACCGGTGACACCCCGGCCTGACGAGCCTGCCGCCGGGCCGGGATACGTCCGACCCGAGCCGCCCGTGAGTGACCGGCGAGTGGGCCTGCGCGCCGTACCGGAGCGAGAGATTCGGTACGGCGCGCAATGCAGGCAGCTCGCCGGATTCTGCTCAGTGGGCGGACCTGACGATCAGAGCGCGATCACGGTGGGCACGATCATCGGGCGGCGGCGGTAGGTCTCCCCCAC
>JBKJPD010000401.1:0-3074 GCA_046595345.1 Pseudonocardia sp. | reverse complement strand
AATTGGCGTGCGATCCACACGCCGCGGCCCCGCGGATCGGCGGGATGGGGGGCGTGCAGGCCCGGCAGGGGATCGCGTAGTGACCCGCTGTCGTGGACCTCGCAGACCAGCCCGTCGGAGGCGAACCACGCGCAGAGCTGGGCCTCGCCCGCGCCGTGCTCGACGGCGTTGCTGGCGATCTCGTTGACCGCCAGCACGACGTCCTCGGCGCGGGTACGGCCGAAGTCGACGACGAGCAGGGCCCGTTCGATGGCGGAACGGATCTCGTTGAGCTGCCATGCGCCGAACGTCATGCGCAGATCCGGCGCGCCGAGCAGCATCGGGGCGGGGGCCGGGCGATCGGTGAGGACCGCACGCGGGTCCCGGTGTTCGGGGTTGTGACGCAGTTTGCCGCCGGCGAGCAGCATCGGATGGTTGCTCCGCGCGCCGTCGAGGATCTCCAGATGCAGCGGCATCTCGGGGAAGAAGCAGGTGAGGTGCACCGGCAGCTCAGCGAATGCGACGTTGACCGCGGCGTCGAGCTCGGTCCAGTAGCGGCCGTCGGCGCCGTCGAACCGGCTCCAGTGCTCGGTGATCACGGTGACGGCGCCCTCGGCGGCCGTGAGCTCACGCAGTTCCCGGGCCCGCCTGGTGGCGACGGTCTGGCCGGACGCGCCGTCAGTGCTCTCGGGCCCGGCGAGCAGGGTCAGCCCCGACAGATTTCCCAGCGATTCGCGGATGGCGTCCTCGGTGGCGGGGCGTACCGCGATCGCGACCGGTTCCCCCCGCTCCAGACCGGCCCGGACCACGGGCAGCAACTGCCGGAGCAGATCCACGTCGGACCCGTAGAACCCCGCGGCATGGCGTAGCCGCAGCGATCCGGAGGTGCGGGTGTTCTCGATCTTCACGAGTCCCGCCTCACCCGTCGCCGTGGTGTAGGCCGCTGTGGTGCGGGCCGCTGTGGTGGGTGTCGCTGCGGGGAGTCAGGACGAGCTGTGCCGCGAACGGGGCGCCGCAGCGGTCGAGCACCCGAAGCACCCGGGATCGAACGCCGATGAGTACGAGACGGTGGGTGCTCGGGAACTCCTCTGCCGCGTGCACCAGGCTCACCGCGCCCGCGACGTCGAGGAACCGCAGCGACGACAGGTCCAGGGTGATGTCGGTGGGGTCCGAGTACGAGCGCAGGGCGCGGTCGAGGATCGTGTCGATCAGGCTGCGGATCCGCGGACGGTTGCTGTGGTCGACCTCGCCTGCCAGCCGGGCCGCCGACGGGCCGACATTCGTGATCCGTAGCAGCGTGTCGTCGTAGACGGCCGGGGTGACGAGCTCGGTGTGGTGCATCGCGCGCATCTCCGCCAGTACCCCGTCGTCGTAGGTGTGCCGGTCGTAGCGGCAGAGCAGACGCGCGCGGGGATGCTCGCTCACCGCGCGGTCGAAGGTCTGTTCGAGGGCGACGACCCGTCCCACCCCGCCCGACCGGAGCAGCGACCCGGATTCGCCGGACAGGCGCAGCCCTGACCAGCCCTGGGCGACCGAGTCGTCGACCTGCTCGGCGATGATCGCTTCGAGCTGTGCGGCCGGGGCGGCCAGTGCGGCATGCGCCCGTTCGGTGGGCACGATGACGAGTTGGCCGTCGGCCAGCGCCCCGCGAACGGGAACGCGGTCGTCGGCGAGTCGATTCAGGAGTGCCTCGGCCGTATCGTCCTCGAAGTAGACGACCCGCTCACCCGCGGCGAGCCCGCCCGCGAGCCATGCCGCCGTCACTTCCCAGAGGTGTTCAGCGCTGTCCGGGACGACGCAGGCATGGTCGACGAGTCCCATGTCGTCGACCGTTCTGGCCATCGCTCACCGCCTGAATCTGGCGCAGCTGCTGTGTCGCGGGGGCCCGGCGAATTCCAGAACGCAGGGTTACCCTTTCGGCACCCTACGTCCGGTGCCGGAGTGGTCCGGGAGTCCGAGTGGGCTGCGAGGCGGTGAAGCGACGATCACCCGCGACAAACGGCGCCCTCGGTGATCGTGTGTGATCGGGTTCAGGGCACCAGTGACGGCACCATCGCCTCTATCAGGTGTGGTCCGGGTTCCACGGAGGCCCGGCGCAGGGCGTCGGCGAATTCTTCGACCGTGTCCACCCGCACCGCGGGGACACCCATGCCGGTGGCGAGCGCCACGAAGTCCAGCTCGGGGCCGCCGAGGTCGAACAGTGCGCGGGCGCGCGACCCGTCGCCGGTGATGGCACCGCCCACCTGCTGCAGCTCCATCCGCAGGATCGCGTACGCGCTGTTGTGGTAGATCACTGTGGTGATGTCGAGGGCCTCGCGGGCGTGGGTCCAGAGCGCGGAGATCGTGTACATCGCGCTGCCGTCGGCCTGCAGGCACCAGACCGGACGGTCAGGGCATGCGATGGCGGCGCCGGTGGCGGCCGGCAGGCCGTATCCGATTGCGCCGCCGGTCAGCGTCAGCCAGTCGTGGCGGGGCGCGCCCGCGGTGGCGGCGGGGAGCCCGAGGCCGGACGTGATCGCCTCGTCGACCACGATCGCCCGCTCCGGCAGGAGCGCGCCGACGATGGCGGCCGCGGTCTCGACGGTGAGGGTGCCGGTCGGGAGTTCGGGTCGTGCGGCCGCGGCCACCACGGCGGTGGTGCCCGGCGCGACGAGGTCGGCGAGCTCCTCCAGCGCGGCGGACGCCGCGCCTCCCTTCGCGACGACCTCGTGTACCGCGCAGCCCTCGGGCACCAGATCGCCGGACCGGCCCGGGTAGCCGAAGAAGGTCACCGGCGAGCGCGCCCCGACGAGGACGAGATGCCGGGGGTCGCCGAGCTGGTGGGTGGCGGCCGCCGGGAGGTAGGCGAGCCGGGTGACCGGCGCGACGCCCGCGCCACGTTCTATCCGCGCCGGGTACGCCTCGGCGAGCAGTTTCGCGCCGGTGGCGGCCGCGATCCGGCTGGCCGCGGCCAGCCCACCGGCGCGGGTGGCGTCGCCGCCCACGAACAGCACGCACGGCTCACCGGAGGTCAGAGCCCGCGCGGGTCATGGCCGATCCCGCCGCCGTGCGGTCCGCCGCGCGGGCTCTGACCTCCGGTGAGCCGTGCGTGCTGT
>JBKJPD010000293.1:0-2949 GCA_046595345.1 Pseudonocardia sp. | reverse complement strand
CTGTTCGTCACCCGGCTCGACTTCTCCGCGACGGTGTCGCTCGCCTTCGCCGTGGCGGCCTCCACGTTCTGCCCGCTGCTCGTGCTGGGCGTCTGGTGGCGGGGTCTGACCGACCACGGAGCGATCGCCGGGGTGGTGGTGGGCGGCGCGCTGTCGACCGGGGCCGTGATCCTCACCCTCGCCGGGCAGGGCGGCGAGGACCTGCTCGGGACACTGATCCACCGGCCCGCCGTCATCAGTGCTCCCGCCGCGTTCCTGACGATGATCGTGGTCAGCCTGCTGACCGCCCGGCGCCGCCCGGCGGATGCCGACCAGTTGCTGCTGCGACTGCACGCTCCCGAACGTCTCGGGCTGAGCCGGAACGGGCCCGAGGTCCGCGCTGAGCATCACACCGACTGATCATCGAGCGTGCAGCGCAGGTGGTGCCAGATCGTCACCGGCTCCACAGCCCGATCCTGAACGGGACCGGCCCCCGTCCCTTGCGGGAACGGGGCCGGTGAACCGCGTGGTGGTGGTGCGGCGTTGGAGCGGGGTCAGGCGGAGAGGTTGGCCCACACCGCGGCCTCGATCTTGTCGCCGGTCTCCTTGTCGATGTTCTTCCAGTACTCGAACGCGCGGGCCAGGATCGGCTCGCTCACACCGCCCGACAGGTGCCCGGCAGCGTTCCCGACGAGGCGCGCGCGTTCCTCGTCGTCGAGGACGTCCCGGACCAAGGTGCCGGCCTGGCCGAAGTCGTCGTCCTCGGGGCGCAGCGTGTACGCCGAACGCACCATCTCACCGTCGGCGTACCAGAGGCCCGACTCGTCGGTGAGCGACGGGTCGGCCTTCGGACCGTTGTACGAGTTCGGCGCGTACACCGGGTCGGACACGTTGTCGACGCGCATCGCGCCGCCCTTGCTGTAGCTGTGCACCTCGACGACCGGCCGATTCACCGGGATCTGCTTGTAGTTCACGCCGATCCGGGCGCGGTGTGCGTCGGCGTAGGCGAACCCGCGGCCCAGCAGCATCTTGTCCGGGGAGAGGCCGATTCCGGGGACCAGGTTGTTCGGCTCGAACGCCGCCTGCTCGATCTCGGTGTGGTGGTCGGTGACGTTGCGGTTCAGTTCCATCTTGCCGACCTCGATCAACGGATAGTCGCTGTGCGGCCACACCTTGGTCAGGTCGAACGGGTTGAACCGGTAGGTCTTGGCGTCCTCGAACGGCATGATCTGCATCTTGAGCGTCCAGGTCGGGAAGTTGCCTGCCTGGATCTCGTTGTACAGGTCGCGCTGGTGGTAGTCACCGTCCTGGCCGGCGATCCTGTCGGCGTCGGCCTGGTTGAGGAACTCGATGCCCTGGTCGCACTTGAAGTGGTACTTGACCCAGAACTTCTCGCCTGCGGCGTTCGACCACATGTAGGTGTGGCTGGAGTAGCCGTTCATGTGCCGCCAGGTCTTCGGGATGCCACGGTCACCCATCAGCCAACTCAGCATGTGGGCCGACTCGGGCTGGAGCGTCCAGAAGTCCCACTGCATGTCGTGGTCACGCAGGTTGTTGCCCGCGCGCCGCTTCTGCGAGCGGATGAAGTGCTGGAACTTCAGGGGGTCGCGGATGAAGAAGATCGGGACGTTGTTCCCGACCATGTCGTAGTTGCCGTCCTGGGTGTAGAACTTCAGCGAGAAGCCCCGCGGGTCACGCCAGGTGTCGGGGCTGCCGCGCTCGCCTGCAACGCTGGAGAACCGGGCCAGCATCGTGGTCTCGACGCCGGGCTGCAGGAACTTGGCCCGGGTGTAGGCGCTGACGTCGTGGGTCACGGTGAACTTGCCGAAGGCGCCGCCGCCCTTGGCATGCGGTTGGCGCTCCGGGATGCGCTCGCGGTTGAACGCGGCCATCTGCTCGATCAGGTAGTGGTCCTGCAGCAGGATCGGTCCGTCGGCGCCGAGCGTGAGGGAGTGTTCATCGCTCGCTACCGGCGCGCCGGCATCTGTGGTGGTCGGCTTGGGCTGCGTCACTGCGGTATCTCCTCGCGGTAGGGGATGGAGCTGTCGGGCCGGCATTTCGGGCAGAGCCTCCAGAAGACGACCTCGGCCTCGTCGAGCAGGCAGGCGGCGCCGTCAACCGCGTCACCGCCTCGGCGGTGGCGTTGGGCGACATCAGCGACGGAAGCCATCACCTGTTCTGGACCACTGCTTCTGGAGTCAGTCACGTATTGCTGCCCGATCCGGTGACGTGGTGGACACAAGGGGCTACCCACACACGGCAGCGCCTCAACCGGACTACGGCAAACTCGTCGGCGACGACCGCCATCCCGCGCCGCACGCAGGCGGCCGCCCCGCCGTTCGTCGCCGAGGTGGTGGCGGTCGCACTGGTCGACGGCGGGTTGGTGCTGCCACGGATGATCGTCGACGCGCTCACCGAGCTCGTCCGCGCGGAGCGCGGCCCGACGTGGTCTCGGTGGTGGAGGCCGGTGAGGCCAATCGCTTGCGGCCGGCCCCACTCGTCGAGCCGCTGGGCCACCGGCTGTTCACCACCACCGGCCACCGGGCGATCCAGACGCGCCTACGCATCCCCGCCCTATCCCGTATCGGGCGTGACCTCGCCTTTCGCTAGCGCATGGCGCGGTTGATCGCCGAGACGACCGCCCTCAACGAGGCGCTCACGATCGAGCTGTCCACGCCCACGCCCCAGAGGACCTTGCCCTCCACCGTGCACTCCACGTAGGCCGCGGCCCGCGCATCGTCGCCGGAGGACATGGCGTGCTCGTGGTAGTCCAGGACGCGGACGTCGAAGCCGAGACCGGCGAGCCCGTCGACGAACGCCGCGATCGGGCCGTTGCCGCTGCCGGTGATCTCATGCAGGTCGTTCTCCACCCGCACCGTGGCGATGATCTCGTCGGTGCCCTCCCCGTCGCTGGTCAGCCGGTGGCGGATCAGCTTCAGGGGGGTGGCGCGGTCGAGGTACTCGGTGTCG
>JBKJPD010000519.1:0-4853 GCA_046595345.1 Pseudonocardia sp. | reverse complement strand
AGGTGGCCTCGGGGTAAAAAGCCACGATCTCACCGCGCTGCACGGCCTCGATCGCGCCGCGGTAGGCGTCACCGGCTCGGGCGGACTCGCGGTAGACGGGGATGTGGCCACCCTTGCCGAGCACCGAGCGGACCAGGGGCACGTCCCAGAGCTCGCCCTTCGCGAGGAATCGCGGCATCCGGTTGTGGCAGATGCAGAACGCCACGTCGAAGATCGGGTCGGAGAACGACACGTGGTTGATCGCCAGCAGCGCCCCACCGGTGCGCGGCAGGTGCTCGCCACCCCGCCAGCCGATGCGGGTACCGAACATCGCGAACGGCCAGATGATCGCGATTGCCAGCCCGAACCAGAATCCTGAACCCTGCCAGCGCCGCGAGACGGTGAGCTTGAGCTTCTCCCGCACGCTCAGCGGTCTGGTCCCCGTCATACGTCCTCCTCGGTGACGACCCCTTCTCGGCGCCGCTCCTTCTCGGCGACGGCTCCTTCTCGGCGACGGCTCCTTCTCGCGAGAGGCTCGCGCATTCTGCCCCGTCGCGGCGACGGCCGCGCGCAGGAACCCCTCCGTTGTGACGTCGGTCGCAGCCACCATCCGAGCGTGCCCTGGCCGTGGAACACCCATTTGTAAACTTGATTTCCCACCACTACGTGAGGTAGCCCGTGCCCGACAAGTCCCGACTCCCCTACCTCGAAGCCGTCGAGCCGGAGCACACCGCACCGTCCGCGGTGGTACTCGTGCTGCACGGCGGGCGGTCGCAGAGCCGGGACAGCGGTGCTCGCAAGCGGCTGACGTACCGGCGGATGGTTCCGTTCGCGACGATGCTCGCACGGCACGGCGAGGGGACCGCGGTGTTCATCCTCCGCTATCGATACCGCGGCTGGAACGCCCCCGCCAAGGACCCGCTGCGCGACGCCCAGTGGGCGCTCGACGAGCTCGGCGTCCGCTACCCAGGCATCCCGGTCGTCCTGCTCGGGCACTCGATGGGCGGGCGGGCGGCGTTGGCCGCCGCGGGTGCACGCAACGTCGTCGCGGTGTGCGCGTTGGCACCGTGGCTCGACAACTCCGACCCCGTCGCCCAGCTCGCCGGCCGCACCGTCCTCATCGCCCACGGTGACCGGGAGCGCTGGACCGATCCCCGCGCGTCGTTCGACTACGCCGTACGGGCCAAGGAGCGCGGCGTGCGCATCTGCCGCTTCGACGTACACGGCGCAGGCCACTACATGATCAGCCGGGCAGGCGAATGGCAGTCGCTGGTGCGCCGCTTCGTACTCGGCGAGCTCGGAATCGAACCCGCAGACCCCGACATTACGAACGCCCTTGCACAGACCACCGCCAGCGGTTTGCGGGCCGCGCTCACCTCACCACAGTCTGGAACTTCGTGATGACCCTGATCCCCCGACTCCTCGGCGCCGCCACCGCCGCCTACGGCCTCGCGGCGCTGGTCCGGCCCCGCATCCTGGCCCGGCCGGTCGGGATGGTCGAGCCGGACGGCAGCCTGAGCCCGGCCATCCGGGTCGCGGCCGGGCTGATCGGGATACGCGACATCGCAGCGGGCGGCTGGCTCGTCATCGCACCCGAGGGCCCCGCGCTGCGGACCGCGATCATCGCCCGCGCGATCTTCGACGCCGGTGACGCCGTGTTGTTCGGCTCGCTGTCCCCCACGGCCGACGCCCGCCGCAAGTCCGCGCTCGTCGCAGGTTCCTGGTCGGTGCTGTGCGCGCTGAGCCTGCTGACGACCAGGCGCGGACTGTGACGACAATGGACGGGACAACAATGGACGGGACGACAAAGGACAGTGGCGCCCGACCGACCGCCGCCGTCATCGGATCCGGCGTCGCCGGGCTGACCGCCGCCTACCTGCTACAGCGCCGCTACGACGTCACCCTGTTCGAGGCCGACGGGCGCCTGGGCGGGCACGCCCACACCCACGAGCTCGCGACGTCTGACGGCGGCACCACGAACGTCGACTCCGGGTTCATCGTGCACAACGCACGTACCTACCCGAACCTGCTGCGGCTGTTCGCCGAGCTCGGCGTCGCGACGCAGGAGTCGGACATGTCGATGAGCGTGCGCTGCGAGGGCTGCGGCCTGGAGTACGCGGGCGCCCGCAAGCTCGGGGGGCTGTTCCCGCAGGTGTCCAACGTGGCCCGTCCCGCCTACCTGAAGATGCTCGGCGAGGTGGTCCGGTTCCATCGTCACGCCCGCCGGGTGCTCGCCGACGAGCGGGCCGGGGACGTCACGCTCGGCGCGTTCCTCGCGATCGGCGGGTACTCCCGCTACTTCGTGGAGCACTTCATGCTCCCGGTGGTCAGCGCGGTGTGGTCGGCGGGTGAGACGGTGTCGATGGCCTACCCGGCGCGGTACCTGTTCACCTTCCTCGACCACCACGGCCTGCTGTCTGTGGGCGACTCACCGCAGTGGCGCACCGTCACCGGCGGGTCGCGCAGCTACGTCGAGCGGGCGGTCAAGGGGCTCACGGCCGTATCCATGTCCACCCCCGTGCGCGCCGTCGTCCGTGCCGCGCGGGGAGTAGAGATCCGTACCGACGACGACACCGTGCACCTCGCAGACCGCATTGTCATCGCCACCCACCCGGAACAGGCTCTGACGATCCTGGACGGCTCCACCGACGAGGAACGTGCCGTGTTGGGGGCGTTCCAGTACTCGCAGAACCTCACGCAACTCCACCACGACACGTCCGTGCTGCCCCGCCGGAAGGCCGCCAGGGCGTCGTGGAACTACCTGAAGTCGG
The DNA here is from genome assembly GCA_046595345.1 of Pseudonocardia sp. Lineage (GTDB taxonomy): Bacteria > Actinomycetota > Actinomycetes > Mycobacteriales > Pseudonocardiaceae > Pseudonocardia. The sequence continues at coordinate 2,103 of JBKJPD010000519.1, read as the reverse complement.
CCTGTTCGTCACAGAACGCGCCGGTGCTGGTGTCCTATGACATGAACCGGCTCCAGCGCCTCTCCGAGCCCGACGACTACGTGGTGACCCTCAACGGCACCGGTCGCGTCGACCAGGAGCGGGTCATCGCGACGATGCGTTACGAGCACCCGATCTACACCCCGGAGTCGGTGGCCGCGCAGCGCCGACTGCCCGCCCTCAACGACGGCACGGTGGCCTTCGCGGGCGCCTACCACGGCTGGGGTTTCCACGAGGACGGCTGCGCCGCGGGCGTCCGCGCCGCCGCATCGCTGGGTGCGGGCTGGTGAGCGGGCTGACGAGGTCACCGATCGGGAATAGCACCCTCGCGAACGCGGCCGACGAGCGCGGGCGAGCAGGACTCGCCGACGCGCCGACGGCGTCCGTGCGCGGAGACCACGGCCGGATCCGCGCTCGCCGCGCACAACCGGGCGTACCTGCCATGTACGACGCCGAGGTCCGGCACGTCCGCAAGCAGCGTATGGACCGTGCGTTCACCCACAGCATCTACCTATGGCTCGTCGACCTCGACGCGCTGCCGCGGCTACCCCGCTGGTTGCGGCCGTTCGCCCGGTTCGAGGCGCGCGATCACCTCGGCGACCCGCAGCGCTCCATCCGAGAGAACCTCGACACCTGGCTCGCCAGCCAAGGCATCGATCTGCACGGCGGGCAGGTCCTCATGCTCGCCAACGCCCGGCTGCTGGGCTACGTGTTCAACCCGATCAGCGTGTACTGGTGCCACCTGCCTGTCAGTGCTGAAGACCGCTCCGCCGGCGCTACGCAGGGGCCTCTGGAGTGCGTCGTCGCAGAGGTGCACAACACCTACGGCGAGCGGCACTGCTACCTGCTGCGCACCGACGACGCCGGCCGCGCCGAGACGGACAAGGACTTCTACGTCTCGCCGTTCCTGTCCGTGGACGGGCAGTACCGGATGGTGCTGCGGGAGCCCGGCGAGCGGCTCTCGATCTCGGTGACGCTGCGCCAGGACGGCGCCACCGCGCTGACGGCCACGGTCACCGGCACCCGGCGCCCGGCCACCCCTGCGGCGCTGGTCCGCATGATCCTTCGCCGCCCCCTCACGACCTACCGGACGTCGGTACTGATCCGCCTGCACGGCATCGCGCTGTGGCTGCGGCGTCTGCCGGTCGTCCCCCGCCCCGCACACTCACCCCAGGAAGGCGTCCAATGACCACCGAATCGACCACCCCCACCCAGGTCAACCCGGTACGCGAGGTCGTCCGCCGTTCCAACAACCACCTCGTGCCGCGGCCCAACGAGGGCGTCTGGCCCGGCCTGGCCACGCCACCGCAGTCGCCGATGCGCGCACGGATCGCCGAGGCCCTTTTCCGGCGTGCGGTCGCGTCGCAGCCGATCCGCGTGGTGTTCCCCGGCGGGGAGCGCATCGGCTCGGGCGGGCCCGACTCCCCGGTGATGCGCATCGTGCGGCCCGCGGCGTTCTTCCACCGGCTCGGTGCCGGCTCGAAGATCGGGTTCGGCGAGTCCTACATGGTCGGCGACTGGACCTCCACCGACCTCGCTGACCTGCTCACCCCGCTGGCCGCGAAGATCTCGACGCTGATCCCGCCGACCCTGCAGCGCATCGGTCGCCGCTTCGCCGAGGCACGGCAGCCCCGTGAGGAGATCAATACGGTCGAGGGGTCGAGGGAGAACATCTCCCGCCACTACGACCTGTCCAACGACCTGTTCGCCACGTTCCTCGACGAGACGATGTCCTACTCCTCGGCATGGTTCGCCGACGGCAGCGACAACCTCGTCGACGCTCAGCGACGCAAGATCGACGGCATCCTGGACATGGCCGGCGTCTCCGAGGGCAAGCACGTCCTGGAGATCGGTACGGGCTGGGGCGGACTCGCCGTCCGCGCGGCCCAGCGAGGCGCGCGGGTCACGACGCTGACGATCTCCGCAGAGCAGGCCAGCCTCGCCGAGGAGCGCCTGCAGGCCGCGGGTGTCGCCGATCGCGTGCAGGTGCTGCTGCGCGACTACCGCGAGGCACAGGGCAGCTACGACGCCGTGGTCAGCGTCGAGATGATCGAGGCGGTCGGGGTGGCGTACTGGCCCACCTAC
>JBKJPD010000517.1:0-6933 GCA_046595345.1 Pseudonocardia sp. | reverse complement strand
CAACATCGACGACCTCGAGCGACAGCTGAGGGCGACACCGAAGGCCACCTGCGATGGCACAGCGGCCCCGAGGGGTGCACGATGGTGAAATGAAGGTGAAGGTTGACTTCGATCTCTGCGAGTCCAACGCCGTCTGCATGGGCATCGCGCCGGAGGTGTTCGAGGTGCGGGCGGACGACTTCCTCTACATCCTCGACGAGAACCCCCCGGAGTCGATGCGCCCGAAGCTGGAGGACGCCGTCCGGTCCTGCCCGCGGGCAGCCATCACCCTCGTCGAGGACTGAGCCGCCACCGCCGCCGGTGACGGGCGCCCGCAACCTCGGACCGGACGCCCACCGAGCACAGCAGCGGTTGGCGGCGATCATCTTGCCGGGGCGGGTCCACCGGTAGGTTCAAGGATCATCGGGACGTGTTATCCCGTGTCGGACGGCCCAGTTACCGGCCCGTCGGGCAAGGTTCAGGACCTGTGCAGCCATGCCCGCCCCGAGGAGTTGCCGAATGGTCGCCGTCTGGAACACCCCGCTCACCCCGCTGGCGTTCCTGCGCCGCTCCGCGGATGTCTTCCCCGGCAAGACCGCGATCGTGCACGGCGAGCGGCGCCACACCTACGTCGAGTTCGCGGCCGAGGCCACCCGGGTAGCGCACGCGCTTCGCGGCTCGGGCATCCGACCGGGTGACCGCGTGGCCTATCTGCTGCCCAACATCCCCGAGATGCTGGTGGCGCACTTCGCGGTGCCGCTGGCGGGCGCGGTGCTCGTCGCGATCAACACGCGGTTGTCCACCGAGGAGGTCCGCTACATCCTCGACCACTCCGGCGCGAAGGTACTGGTGGTCGACGCGACGCTGTACCCGACCGTCGCACCGGTGGCTCGACAGCTCAAGACCGTCGAGGAGATCATCACGGTGATCGACCCGGTGGCTCCTGGCGACGGCATCGGCAGCGGTGTCACCTACGCCGACCTGCTCGCCCGTGGCAACGACGACCCGCTGCCGTGGACCGTCGAGGACGAGTCGTCCTGCATCTCGATCAACTACACCTCGGGCACCACCGGCAAGCCGAAGGGCGTGCAGTACCACCACCGCGGCGCCTATCTGAACTCGTTCGGCGAGGTGGTGCATTCCGGGCACTCGTTCGACAGCGTCTATCTCTGGACGCTGCCGATGTTCCACTGCAACGGCTGGTGCACGCCGTGGGCGATCACCGCGATCGGCGGCACCCACGTGTGCCTGCGTGAGGTTCGCGGCGATGTCATCTGGGGGCTCATCACCGAGCATGGGGTCACCCACCTCAACGGCGCCCCGACCGTCGTCACCATGATCATGCGCGCACCGGAGGCCGTGCCGCTGGAATACCGGCTGGCGATCACCACCGCAGGCGCCCCGCCCTCGCCCACCACCATCCTGCAGATGGAGAAGATGGGCTTCCGGATCATCCACGTCTACGGGCTCACCGAGACCTACGGGCCCTACTCGGTGAACCAGTACCAGCGCTCGTGGGATGGCCTGCCCGCCGAGGAGCGCGCCACACTGCAGGCCCGCCAGGGCGTCGGCATGGTGTGCGCCGATCGGCTGCGGGTGGTCGATCCCGACATGAACGACGTGCCCGCCGACGGTACGACCATGGGCGAGGTCGTGATGCGCGGGAACAACGTGATGCTCGGCTACTACGACGATCCGGCGGCCACCGAGACCGCCTTCGCCGGCGGCTGGTTCCACTCCGGTGACCTCGGCGTCATGCACGCCGACGGTTACGTCGAGCTCCGCGATCGCGCCAAGGACGTCGTCATCTCGGGCGGCGAGAACATCTCGACGATCGAGGTCGAGCAGGCCATCGTGTCGCACCCCGCGGTGCTGGAGGTCGCGGTCATCGGCGTGCCGGACGAGCAGTGGGGTGAGCGGCCCAAGGCGTTCGTCATCCTGGTCGAGGGCCACAGCGCCACCGAGGCCGAGCTGATCGAGCATGTGAAGTCGAAGATCGCGCGGTACAAGGCGCCCAAGGCCGTCGATTTCGTCGCGGAGTTGCCCAAGACCTCCACGGGCAAGGTGCAGAAGTTCCAGCTGCGCGAGAGGGAATGGTCGGGCTCGACCCACCGCATCCGCGGCTGACACCCACCCCGCGAGTCGGGGTCTCCGTGCGCGCGAGTCCGGGTCTCCGTGCGCGCGAGTCCGGGTCTCCGTGCCATCCCCGGTGGCGCGCTCGACCGTCGGTATCTGCCGACTCGACCGCCACTGCGAACCGGCTCGCGGGCCGGACGTTAGCATTGCTCACATGACGGGTGCGGTGCGGGCGGCGGTGGGAGCTGTCACGACCACGACGGTGACGGTGCTGCCTGTTTTCCTCACCGGCGGGCTCGCGGTGCAGATCTCGGCGGAGCTGGGGTTCGACCCGGCCGGGCTCGGGCTGGTCGTGGCACTGTTCTTCGGGGTGAGCGCGCTCGCGTCGCTACCGTGCGGCTGGCTCGTCGAACGATTCGGATCGGGGACGACGAGCCGGGTGGCCGTGGTCGGCGCCGCTACCGTGATGGCGGCCGTCGCCCTGTACGCCCGCTCCTACCCCGCCCTCGTCGCGATCCTGCTGTGCAGCGCGTGGTGCAACGTGCTGGGCCAGCTGTCGTCCAACCTCACGCTCTCGCGGTACGTACCGGCGTCCCGGCTCGGGCTGTCGTTCGGGATCAAGCAGTCCGCCATCCCACTCGCCGGACTGCTTGCCGGCGCAGCGGTGCCGGCCGTGGCGCTGACCGTCGGCTGGCGGTGGGCGTTCGGGATCGGCGCGGCGCTCGCCCTCGCGGCGCTGCTGGTAGCGCCGCGCGAGTCGGCGGGCCGGGAGCGGACCACCGCCACCCCCGGCGAACGGGCCACGGCTGCGCTGTCGGTGATCGGCGTCGCCGCCGGGCTCGGCGCGGCATCGTCGTCGGCGTTGGGGATCTTCCTCGTCGCCTCGGCAGTGGACCGCGGTATCGACGCAGGCGCGGCCGGGCTCACCCTGACCCTCGGCAGCGTCGTCGGGCTGGTGGCGCGGATGCTGCACGGGTGGCTCGCCGACCGGCGCAGCGGCGGGCACATCGCCGTCGTCACGGTCAGCCTGCTGTTCGGCGCCGGCGGGTTGGCCCTGCTCGCGGTGCCCGGCACCGGCGCGCTCGTCGTCGGCACCGTGCTGGGTTTCGGCCTGGGATGGGCATGGCCGGGGCTGCTGCAGTTCGCCGTGGTGCGGCTCAACCCCTCCGCACCCGCCGCGGCGACGTCGATCGTTCAGGTCGGTGTCTACGGCGGCGCCTTCATCGGCCCGATCGGGTTCGGGGTAATCGCCGTGACCATGTCCTACCCGGCGGCCTGGCTCGTCGGCGCGGTGACGATGGTGGTGGCGGCCGCCCTGATGGTGCTCGGCCGCCGGATGCTGGTGCTGCACCGGGACGCGCGCGAGGCCGCGCCGACCGGTTGAGCCGAAGCATGATCATCGGTTCGGTACCCCGCAGGTGGTGGGCCGCAGGTCCCGAAACAGGGCTACGGCCGCGGCCGGACGTCCTGAACCGGTGATCACCGATCCGCCCGGTGCCGGCCCGCCCCGTGCGCGCCCTCCCTCCACGCGGCAGGATGGCCGAGTGGAAACACCTGTGATCGTGACCGGCGCGGCCGGGGCACTCGGACATGCCGTCGTCGCCGAGTTCCTGGCGCGGGGTCGGCCGGTGGTGGCACTGGACCGGCCCGGGGAGCGCCTCGACGCCCTCGGTGCGCAGGACGGGGTGCACGCCATCCCGGTCGAACTCTCCAGCCGGTCCGCGGTGCAGGCGGCGTTCATGATCGTCGACACCCTGCCGGTGGCCCCGACCGCGCTGGTCGGGCTGGCCGGCGGATTCACCCCGGGGAAGCTGGCCGACACCGACGAGGAGATGCTCGACTCGCTGTGGCGCTCCAACTTCAGCTCGGCGCTGTGGACGGCGCAGGCGGCGGCCCCTCGGTTCGCGGCCCGCGGCGGCGGCGCGATCGTCATGGTCGGGTCGAAAACGGCCGTGGGCGGGCCCGCCCCGGTCGCACACGCCACGAGCAAGGCTGCGGTCGTCAGGCTCACGCAGTTGCTGGCCGACGAGCTGCGCGGGCAGCAGATCCGCGTCAACGCCGTGCTCCCCTCGGTGATCGACACCCCAGCCAACCGGAGCTGGATGTCTGGCGATCTCGCCGCCCGCGCCGTCGCGCCGGAGGCCATCGCGAAGGTGATCGCGTTCCTCTGCGGCCCGGACGCCGCCCCGATCAGCGGCGCGGCGATCCCGGTGTACGGAGATGCCTGACCTGGAATCAGCTGTGGCCGGCGTACTGGACTGGCCGGTCGAGCACGTCGCCGTCGCCGTCGTCGGGGCCGACGGCACCGTCCTCGCCACGGCGGGCGACCAGGATCGTTGCTTTCGGCTCGCATCGGTCACCAAGCCGCTGACGGCCTACGCGACGCTGGTGGCCGTCGAGGAGGGCGCCGTCGAATGGGACACCCCGGCCGGGCCGGCGGGCTCCACGGTGCGCCATCTCGCGGCACACGCCTCTGGGCTCCCGTTCTCCGACGGGCCTTCGACTTCCGATCGGGGGGTGCAGGCGGCGCCCGGGACACGGCGGATCTACTCCAACGCCGGCTTCGAGGTGCTCGGCGAGACGATCGCAGCGGCCACCGGCATCCCGTTCGCCGACTACCTGCACCAGGCGGTGTGCGACCCACTCGGTCTCACCGCGACCCGGCTGGAGGGCTCCCCCGCCGCCGACGCCGTCTCGACGGCCGCCGACCTCGCGCGGTTCGTCGCGGAACTTCTGAAGCCGACGATGGTCCACACACTGAACGACGCGACGACCGTCGCGTTCCCCGGGATCGACGGAATACTGCCGGGCTACGGCCGCCAGAAGCCCAACGACTGGGGGCTGGGGTTCGAGATCCGCGACGGGAAGTCGCCGCACTGGACGGGCACCGCCAGCTCACCGCGGACGTACGGGCACTTCGGGCAGTCGGGCACGTTCCTGTGGGTGGACCCGGACGTCGGCGCGGCATGCGTGGTGCTCACCGACCGCAATTTCGGACCCTGGGCGATCGAGGCCTGGCCGGCGTTCACGGACGGGGTATTGGCGGCTCTGTCCACAGCTGATCAGCGCGGCCCGTAGGCGTCCGACCGGTGCGCGAACCGTCAGGCAGTCGGCTTGATCATCGGTTCGGCGCACTATCGGCCGTATCCGGCCGGAATCGCGTCAGCCCGGTGATCCTTGACCCAAGGGTGGACGGGCGCCCCGGCGCAGGCACGAGTGCGGTCCGCAGGAACATGCCGGTGCGCGAGCCTCCCGGGAATGGATCCCTGGGGTGGCCGGTTGTAGCGGCAGTCCGAGCCGGGCGATCCGTGTCCCCGGGTCTCACCAAGTTGCCACCCTCTTGAGGGTGCGCCACGCGCCGAGAGGCGACCGGCGGCCGGCTCGGACACCTACCGCACCACCACCAGCCCGCGGCGTCCACCAGCCCGCGGCACCACCGAACCCGCTGCGTCCATCAACCCGCTGCGTCCACGTTTCCACCGCCGTGCGACGCGGCTGCCCTGGGCGGCGTCGTCCCCCCGACGGCGCCGCCCCCTCACACCCGTGCGGGAAGTTCCGCAGGTGACGATGGTTGAGGAACACCCCCGACGGAGAAGGACGACGATGACGGGCCATCCCGCCGAAGAGATCACACCCGCCCTCCGGTCGGCCTGACCCGGATTCCGGGCAGACTCCTTTCACGATGTCCTCCTCTTCCACCGCCCGAGCCGACGGCGACGCGCAGCCCCCCTCGGTCGGCCCGACGCCGGACCCGGCCGTGCCCCAGCACCCCGGTCCCCGCGAAGGCCCCGGCTCCCGCGACCGCACCGGACGCCGCGACGGCGCTGCGCACAACGGTGCGGGTCCCCGCGGTGGTCGGCGTCGGGATCGGGACGGCACCACTCCCGACGGCACCACTCCTGACGGCACCGGGGTGCCGGCCGGTGGCTCCGACCGGAACACCGCCGAAGGACCTGCGCGGCCTCGCCGGCCGAGGCGGCGCCGTCCACGGTCCGGGGAAACCCGCGCGCCGGACGCCTCCACGCCCGACAGCCCCCCGGCCGCTTCCGCCGCGCCCGCCCCGTCCTTCTCCGACGCCGACGTCGCCGACCTCGCCGAACGACTGGCCGGTCTGACGCTGCGCGACGAGCACCGCCTCGCCCGCCGCCTCGACGCGACGGGCCGTACCCGCGACCACGTCGCCCGCAACTCGGCGCTCGCCGGCCTCGCCGCAGCAGTGGACGCGGCCGAGCAGCGCATCGCAGCCCGCCGCGCGGGGATGCCCGCGATCAGCTATCCCGAGGCCCTGCCCGTCAGCGCGCGCCGCGAGGACATCGCCGCGGCGATCCGTGACCACCAGGTCGTCATCGTCGCGGGTGAGACGGGCTCCGGGAAGACCACCCAGATCCCGAAGATCTGCCTGGAACTCGGCCGGGGCGTCCGTGGCCTGATCCGCCACACCCAGCCCCGCCGCCTCGCTGCGCGCACCGTCGCCGCCCGCATCGCCGAGGAACTGCACACCGAGCTCGGCGAGGCCGTGGGCTGGAAGGTCCGCTTCACCGACCAGGTCGGCGAGAACACACTGGTCAAGCTGATGACCGATGGCATCCTGCTCGCCGAGCTCACCGGCGACCGGATGCTGCGCCAGTACGACACGCTCATCATCGACGAGGCGCACGAGCGCAGCCTCAACATCGACTTCATCCTCGGGTACCTCACCCAACTGCTCCCCACGAGGCCCGACCTCAAGGTGATCATCACCTCCGCGACGATCGATCCGGAGCGCTTCGCCGGGCACTTCTCGGCCGCGCTGGGCACGCCGGTGCCGATCGTCGAGGTGTCGGGGCGCAGTTATCCGGTAGAGGTGCGCTACCACCCGGTCGTCGGGGTCGACGACCG
>JBKJPD010000668.1:0-11975 GCA_046595345.1 Pseudonocardia sp. | reverse complement strand
GCCACGCTCGACGCCGGAGGTGACGAGATGTTCGGCAAACCGCAGTGCGAGCGGGAGCCGGTCACCGAACAAATCGTCCGGTGCGGCCGGCTCCGCGGATGCTCCGTCAGTTTCCACGGAAGACGACGACCTGCCGTCGCGGCTCCTCGCCCTCGCTCTCGCTCGACACGCCCTTCACGCGCGCGACGGCGTCGTGGACGACCTTCCGCTCGAACGGCGTCATCGGACGCATCCGGGCGGACTCGCCCGACTCCAGGACGTCCTTCGCTGTGCGGGTACCGAGTTCGGTCAACTCGTCGCGCCGCGACCGGCGCCAGCCCGCGATGTCGAGCATCAGCCGACTCCGGTTGCCTGAAGCCTGCTGCACCGACAAGCGGGTGAGTTCCTGGAGCGCCTCGAGTACAGATCCTCGGTCACCGACCAGTGTCTTGAGGTCCTCGCCGCCGTCGATGCTCACGATCGCACGGCCGGCCTCGACGTCGAGGTCGATGTCACCGTCGTAGTCGAGCACGTCGAGCAGGCGCTCGAGATAGTCGCCGGCGATGTCTCCCTCGCGAACAAGCTGGTCCTCGCCGGTGGTGGGCGGCGGGGCCTTCACGGGGCTCTCGGGGGTCCCCTCCTGCGCAGTCTTCGGCACGATGCGTCTCCTCTCCCGAAAGTGCGGTGGGCACCGGAGTGACCCGGCACGCCACCGCGGCGGTCACCGACGCGGGCAACCGTTGGTGGATCGTGGTCAGCGGTGCTTACGGGGGCGCCGCGCGGGCGGCCGAGGGCCGCTTCCGCTGCTGGCGCCACCGTTCACGGTGGAGCCGGCGGCCCCGGCCGTTCCGTTAGCGCTACTCGCTGAGCCGTTGGAGGTGGATCCGTTGGTCGAGCCACTCGACGCTGAGCCCTTCGACGGCCTGGCCGGCGCGGAACCTGAGGGCTTACGGGTGACCGGTTTGGCCCCGGGTGTCTTGGCCGTGGCCTCCGGCTCGACAACATCCGGGCGCACCGGCTTCTGGCCGGGCTTCGGAGCGAGGGACTGGCGCGTCGCGATGGTGTTCTCGCGCTTCGCGGTCTCCTCCACGGCGATCCGATTGTAGACGACGTACTGCTGTCCGAGGGTCCACAGGTTGTTCGCCACCCAGTAGAGCAGCACCGCGAGCGGCAGGAAGGGTGCACCGACGACGACGCCGATGGGAAAGACGTAGAGCATCAGTTTGTTCATGATCGCGGTCTGCGGGTTGTCGCCCTGTGCAGCCGTCTGCCGGGCCACGGAGTGTCGCGCGGTGATGTGGGTGAAGACGCCCGCCGCGATCATGAGCGGGATCATCACCACCAACATCTGCGGTATCGACGTGCCGGCGATGCCGAGGACCTGCTCGCCCTGCGTGACCCAGGCGTTGAGCTTCGCCCCGAGGAAGTCCGCCTTGATGAAGGACTGGACCTCTGAGGTACCGAAGAAGTAGTTCTCCGTCCGCACCGTCCCGTTCCCGTTGAGCGGCGTGAAGTTCCGCAACACCTGGAACAGGCCGATGAACACCGGGACCTGCACGAGAACCGGAAGGCAGCCGGCGACCGGGTTGACACCGTGCTCCTTCTGGAGCTTCTGCATCTCCTCGGCCTGCTTCTGCCGGTCGTTCGCAAATTTTTTGCGGACCTTCTGCAGTTCGGGCTGGAACTCCTGCATCTTGCGCATGGACCGCACCTGGCTCACGAACGGCTTGTAGAGCAGCGCGCGCAGGGTGAAGACGAGGAACACGACAGACAGGGCCCAGGCGATGCCGTTGTCGGCGCCGAGAACGAAGCCGAACGCCTTGTGCCAGGCCCAGAGGATGAACGAGACCGGGTAATAGATGAAGTTCAGCACGGCGCTTGCTCCTCGTCGTGGTCCTGGGCCGACCAGGTGCGGGCAGGGCGGGCCGGAGGGACCGGATCGATACCACCAGGGTGCCACGGCCCGCAGCGCAACAGGCGCCGAAGCGTGAGCCAGGAACCTCGGAGGACCCCGTGGACTTGGAGCGCCTCGACGCCATAGGCGCTGCAGGTGGGATAGAAACGGCAGCTCGGCGGCAGTGCGGGGGACACGTATACCTGGTATCCGCGAATCAGGAAGATCATCGCGCGGGCAAGCATCGAACGTGGAGCACCATCGGATCCGGTCATGAGCGGGCTGCACCCAGCTTGCGCAGTGCCCCCCGGAGCCCCGCGTCGAGGTCGAGGGCCAACTGGGCCGACGAGGCCTCCGACGCGGCCGGTAGAGCGCGGACGACCAGTAGCGCGTCGGCGGGCAGGGACGCCAACCGCGGGACGACGAGGTGCCGCAGCCGCCGCGCCACCCGGTGCCGGGCCACGGAACCTCCGACCGCCTTGCTCACGACGAAACCGGCCCGCGGCGCACTGCCGCGGCCGGAGCGATGGAGATGCACGCCGAGGAGTGGTCGACCACTGCGTCGACCACGTCGGACGACCATGGCGAACTCGTCCCGGTGCGTGAGCCGGGAACCGGCCGGCAGCACCGGGAGGCCGGATCAGGCCGTGAGCCGCTCGCGGCCCTTGCCGCGGCGTGCAGCGACGATGGCGCGCCCGGCGCGGGTGCGCATGCGCAGCCGGAATCCGTGGGTACGCGCCCGACGGCGGTTGTTCGGCTGGAAGGTGCGCTTGCCCTTGCTCACGGTCGGCTCTCCTGGTTGACGACAGGACGGGTCAGGTCGTCGATGATCATCTTGCGCTGTCTGCTCGGACGGTGGTGCGGTGCTGCTCTGGTGCCCACACGCGCCGACATGCCATCCCGCAGGATGGCATGCAGCACGCAGGCGTGGACACGGTTGTTCCCAGCGTACGCAGGCCCTCGATGAGGGGTCAAACCACCCCGTCCACCGGAAACTACGACACTTCCTCACGGCGCCACGTCCCGTCACGGCGGCCAACTTGTGGGCAGTGGCCCTGGTTGTTAGCGTGCCGACTTCCACAGCTTGTTTCCTGGGGAACCGTCGCCAATGCGATCACCGCTGGCCCGCACGAGTTCGGCTCGGCGAGCCCGCGTACGGTCTTGCCCACAGGTGTGGACAAGTCTGGGGATGGTTCGGTCCCGCAGGGGATTGCCGGATGCTCGCCATGGCGACGACCGGAGGGGGCGCCGAACCGGTGGCAGACCAACCAGGGGATCTAGGTCAGGTCTGGAACCGGGTCATCGCCGATCTGTCCGGTGCCTCGGCCGGGTCCGGGGCACCCGCCCTCTCCCAGCAGCAGCGCGCGTTCCTCCGCCTCACCCGCCCGCTCGGCCTGATCGACGGCACCGCATTGCTGGCAGCGCCCAGTGAGTTCGCCAAGGACACCATCGAGCGGACCCTGCGCCGCCCCATCAGCGAGGTCCTCGGTCGGCATCTCGGGGTCAGTGTCAACCTCGCCGTGGTCGTGGACGCCTCAGCGGCCTCGGGCGGCACAGAGGTGCCGGACCCACCCGGCCACGGCGGGCCGGGATCCGACGGCAGACACCACCCCGACGGTAACGCCGGCCTGGGACACGACCCCGACGGTGACGGCCCTGCGCTCACCGACATGAGGCCGCCGGCACTGGGCCACTCCGAACACGGCAGTCCCATGGACAGCGGCCGCAACGGCGGACCGTCGGCGGACGGTCGCGGTCCCGAGCGGCGCGGCGCCGACGTGTGGCCGACCTACTCCGGGCCGCCCGCAGGCGAGCAGGTTCAGCCGCGCTCCCAGACCCGCCTCAACGAGAAGTACACCTTCGATACGTTCGTCATCGGGGCATCCAACCGGTTCAGTCACGCCGCTGCCGTCGCCGTGGCCGAGGCGCCGGCCCGCGCATACAACCCACTGTTCATCTGGGGCGACTCCGGGCTGGGCAAGACCCACCTGTTGCACGCGGTCGGGCACTACGCCCAGCGGCTGTTCCCCGGGATGCGGGTGCGGTACGTGTCCACCGAGGAGTTCACCAACGACTTCATCAACTCCTTGCGCGACGACCGCAAGGTGGCGTTCCAGCGCCGCTACCGCGACGTCGACGTCCTACTGGTGGACGACATCCAGTTCTTGGAGGGCAAAGAGGGAACCCAGGAGGAGTTCTTCCACACCTTCAACACCCTGCACAACGCGAACAAGCAGATCGTCGTGTCATCGGACCGCCCGCCCAAGCGCCTTGAGACCCTCGAGGATCGGATGCGAACCCGGTTCGAATGGGGTCTCATCACCGACATCCAGCCGCCCGAGCTGGAGACACGCATCGCGATCCTGCGCAAGAAGGCAGCCCAGGACCGGCTCGCCGTGCCCGGAGACGTTCTGGAGTTCATCGCCGAACGCATCGAGCGCAACATCCGCGAGCTCGAGGGCGCGCTGATCCGCGTCACGGCGTTCGCGTCGCTGAACCGTCAGCCCGTCGACACCCAGCTCGCGGAGATCGTGCTGCGCGACCTCATCCCCGACTCGGCCGCCTCTGAGATCACCGCGCCGACGATCATGGCGGTGACGGCCGACTTCTTCGGCATCACGATGGACGAGATGTGCGGGCCGGGGAAGACGAAGGCGCTCGCTCAGTCGCGCCAGATCGCCATGTACCTGTGCCGCGAGCTCACCGACCTCTCCTTGCCGAAGATCGGCCAGACGTTCGGCGGCCGCGACCACACCACGGTCATGCACGCGGACAAGAAGATCCGCACCGAGACCGCCCAGCGCCGCAAGACCTTCGAACAGGTGCAGGAACTCACTGCGCGTATCAAGCAGCGCGCCCGCAGCTGACCGCCGCCGCGCCTCACCCTCCGTGATCTGGGGCAGCCACTCCACGATCACCACCGCTCGGCGCCCGGTGACCAGCGCTCGGCGTTCCGGGTAGTTCCGACGTCTCCGTAGCGTTCACCTCACCTGTGACCGTCCGTTCAGCTTCGTGCGTGCGAGGAACAACTATGGGTGCAGCGTTGCCCCGTCCCACGCCACAGCCGCCGAATCCGGTCGCGGAGCGTTCTCACCTGACCACTATTTCACCCACATCTGGGGACAACTCTGTGGATGGATGACCGGAGCCCGGTGGACGGATCGCGCTCGGCCGGTGGATAACCGGTGTCCAGCCGGGGGACAAGTCGGGGTCCGGGGCATCCATCCACCGGGCACCCGATTCACCCACCGTCTGTCCCTGGGCTGCGTCCACACCCCGCCACACCCTGCCACCTGCGGAAACTGCCTTCATCCACACTATCCACAGGTGTTACTACTACTGCTGTAGATCTCTCTTGGAGAACTACAAAGAAGAACAACGGGGTGGATGGATGGGCCGATGGCGCCCGGAACGAGTGGGTACCGGCCGGGGTGACACCTGCTGCCGCGAGGCTCTACGGTGGTGCTCCGTCCCGGATCGAGAAGCCAGGGTGCCGTCCCCCGAACTGTCCGGGCGGTCCCGCTGTCATCAACCGCCGAGCACCGCCAGCGCGAGAGGTCCCCCAGCCATGAAGTTCCGGGTCGAACGCGACGTACTGGCCGATGCGGCAGCGTGGGTGGCCCGCAGCCTGCCCGCGCGTCCACCGGTCCCCGTGTTGGGCGGCGTGCTGGTCGAGGCGTCCAGTGGTGCCGACGGGGATCGGCTGACGGTCTCGGGGTTCGACTACGAGACCTCGGCGCGGGTTGAGCTCGACGCGACGATCGGTGATCCGGGCCGGGTTCTCGTGTCGGGGCGGCTGCTCGCCGACATCACGAAAGCCCTGCCGTCCAAACCCGTGGACATCGTCGTCGACGGCTCCCGCGCCACGATCAACTGCGGCAACAGCAGGTTCAGCCTCCCGACCATGCCGGTCGAGGACTACCCGCAACTGCCCTCCATGCCGCAGCGCGCGGGTTCGGTGGCCGCCGACCAGCTCGCCCAGGCGGTCGCCCAGGTAGCCGTGGCATCGGGCCGCGACGACACGCTCCCGATGCTCACCGGCATCCGGCTGGAGATCGAGGGTTCGCGGCTGACGCTCGCCGCGACCGACCGGTTCCGGCTCGCGGTGCGGGAGCTGGACTGGACACCCGGCGAGGCGATGACCGCCGCGTCGAGTGCTGTGCTGATCCCGGCCCGGACACTGGCCGACGTGGCGAAGGCGCTCGCCGGCTCGGGCACGATCGAGCTCGCACTGTCGGCAGGCGATGGGATGCTGGGAGTCACCGGGGGCGGCCGACGGGCCACCACTCGGCTGCTAGACGCGGAGTTCCCGCGGTTCCGTCAACTCATCCCGGCCGAGCACACGAGCGCCGCGGTCGTCGAGGTCGCCGCGCTCGTCGAGGCGATCAAGCGGGTCGCTCTGGTCACCGACCGCGTCGCCCAGGTTCGGATGGAGTTCAGCGGGGACGGCCTGCGGCTCACCGCGGGGGGCGATGATGTGGGCAGCGCCGAGGAGGAACTGCCGTGCGAGCTCGACGGTTCGCCACTGACCATCGCGTTCAACCCTGGCTACCTGCTCGACTCGCTGGGCGCGTTGCACAGCGCGCGGGCCCAGCTCACGTTCACGACGCCCAATCGGCCTGCGCTGGTGCGCCCCGTCCCGGAGACCGACGCGCCTGCCGAGACCGATGCCGAGCCCATCCCGGGGTATCTCCACCTGCTGATGCCCGTCCGCCTGCCGGGCTGATCCCGCCCCGACGTCGCGCGGGCAATCCGATTCGAGCAACCACCTCAGGAGCGAAACCGTGCAACTCGGACTCATCGGCCTGGGCCGGATGGGCGGCAACATGCGTGATCGCCTGGGTGCCGCGGGACATGAGGTCGTCGGCTACGACCCGCGGCCGGAGGTAAGCGACGTCGCCTCGCTCACCTCGCTCGCGGGTGCGCTCACCGCGCCGCGGGTCGTGTGGGTGATGGTCCCGTCCGGCGATCCGACGCGTGACACGGTCAAGGCGCTCGCTGACATCCTCGATGCCGGTGACCTGGTGATCGACGGCGGCAATTCCCGCTACACCGACGACGCTCCGAACGCGGAGCTGCTCGGCGCCCGGGGGATCGGCTATCTCGACTGCGGCGTGTCCGGTGGGGTCTGGGGCAAGGACAGCGGGTATGGCCTGATGGCCGGTGGCTCGCCTGAGCACATCGAGCGTGCCATGCCGATCTTCGACGCGCTGCGCCCCGGGGGCCCGCGCGCGGAGGGCTTCGCCCACGCCGGACCCGTAGGTGCCGGGCACTTCTCGAAGATGGTCCACAACGGTATCGAGTACGGGCTGATGCAGGCCTACGCCGAGGGGTTCGAGCTGCTCTCGGCGGTACCGCTGATCACCGATGTGCCCGCGGTGCTGCAAGCGTGGTCGCGTGGCACGGTGGTGCGCTCGTGGCTGCTGGATCTGCTCGTTCTGGCGTTGAAGGAAGACCCGGGTCTTGCGGCGCTCGACGACTACGTGGACGACTCCGGTGAGGGCCGCTGGACCCTCGAGGAGGCGATCACCCACGCCGTGCCGCTCCCGGTGATCTCGGCGGCGCTGTTCGCGCGGTTCGCCTCGCGGCAGAACACCTCACCGGCGATGAAGGCGGTCGCGGCGCTGCGCCAGCAGTTCGGCGGGCACGCCGTGCACGCGAGCGCCCCGGGTACACCCGCCGGCCCGAGCTCGGGCACGGGCTCCACCCAGGGGTAGCCCGCATGCACATACGACGTCTCGCCGTCGTCGACTTCCGGTCATGGGAGTCCGCCGTGCTCGACCTGGAGCCGGGCGTCACGGTGCTGGTCGGGCCCAACGGCGTGGGCAAGACCAATCTTGTCGAGGCGGCGGTGTATCTCGCCACGCTCGGCTCCCATCGGGTCGCCTCCGACGCCCCGCTGATCCGTCGCGGTGCCGAGCACGCAGTGGTTCGTGGGCTGGTCGTGCACCACGGGCGGGAGCTGAACGTCGAGCTGGAGATCACGGCCGGGCGGGCCAACCGGGCCCGGCGCAACGGCGCCCCGGCCAAGCCTCGCGACCTGCTGGGGATCCTACGCACGGTCCTGTTCGCCCCGGAGGATCTGGCGCTGGTCCGCGGGGATCCGGGGGAGCGGCGCCGTTTCCTCGACGACCTGCTGGTCGCGCGCTTCCCCCGTTTCGCCACGGTCCGCGCGGACTACGACCGGGTGCTCAAGCAGCGGGCCGCCCTGCTCAAGACCGCCCGTGGTGGGGGTGACCTGCGAACCCTCGATGTGTGGGACGGTCACCTCGCCGTCCAGGGTGCGGCACTGCTGGTGGGCCGCCTCGACCTGCTCGCCGCCATCGCACCACGCGCCGTCGAGGCGTTCGCCGAGGTCGCCCCGACCTCGGATCCGATCGCGCTGCAGTATCGGTCGAGCCTCTATCCTGACGGGGGCACTGCTGATCTCCCGCCCGGTGGGGAGCTTCCGCGCGACGCCGCCGCACTCGAGGCGCTGCTGCTCGACGGGATGGGGCGGGTCCGACGCCAGGAGGTCGAGCGCGGGGTGTGCCTCATCGGGCCGCACCGCGACGACCTGGACCTGCGCCTCGGTGAGGGGCCCGCCAAAGGTTACGCCAGCCACGGTGAGTCGTGGGCGCTCGCGCTGGCGCTGCGGCTGGCGTCCTACTGGCTGTTGCGTGACGACGACGTCGAGCCGGTGCTCGTGCTCGATGACGTCTTCGCCGAGTTGGACACGCACCGCCGCCGGGCGCTGGCCGACGTCGCCCGGCGGGCCGAACAGGTGCTGATCACCGCCGCCGTGCTCGAGGACGTGCCCGAGGGCCTGGCCGAGGTCCGGCTGTTGGTGGGTGACGGTAGCGTCGGGCCGATGCCGCGAGAGGTCACGCAGGTGGCCACATCGGAGCGTCCGGCACCATGAGCACTGCCTGGGGACAAGGTTGTGGATACTGTGGATAACTTCCATTCTGCTAGTGACGACCATCGCAGAGAACCGCCCGTCGATGGAAAGAAGCCTCCCGCCGCACCCCCTGCGGGTCCGGCCATCCCCGGCCCCGCGGATGCCGGATCGGATACCTCCCGTCGTGGGCCTGACATCGCGCGCGAGGCGCTGCGTGCCGCGCGGGAGGTCTCCGCCGAGCGCGCGGCCCAGCGATCCGGGCAGCAGGACGGCCGTCGCCCACTGGGGGCGCGGAGCAGGCGCAGACGCTGGTCGGGTGCAGGTCCCGATGACCGCGATCCGCAGTCGTTCGGCCGGCTCGTGGCCCGGGTGTCACTGGACCGCGGCTGGTCGCCCCGGCTGACCGACGCCACGGTGCTCGGTCGCTGGCCGCATCTCGTGGGCGCGGACATCGCCGACCACTGCACTCCGCTGTCGCTGCACGACGGCGAACTGGTGCTGCAGGCGGAGTCCACGGCCTGGGCCACTCAGCTCCGGCAGTTGCAGCGCCAACTACTGAGCCGCCTCGCCGCGGCCGTCGGCAAGGACATCGTGCGCCGGATCCGGGTCGTCGGGCCGACCGGGCCGAACTGGAAGCACGGTCCGCGCACCGTGCGCGGCCGCGGACCGCGCGACACCTATGGCTGAAGTCGATTGCCCGATCGAGCTCGCGACGCGCCGACTCAGAGCGGCCTGACGGCCCCGCAGCCTGTTTTCATTGAGGCCTGGGCCCCGCCGACCCTTTCGAATCCACGATCGGCGGCCTGTGAGGCATTCAGGGGTGTCCTAGCCGCATCTCTGTCGAACCGCCCCGGTATGATGAGCGGAGTGTTCCGGGAGGGTCCCTGATCTGCCCGGTCGAGCAGGCTTCACACCGGCGGCGACGCCGCGTGTGGGGTCCTCATGGCAAGGAGACAAGGCAGCCCGTGGCGGAGAAGAAGAACGCCTACAGCGCATCGTCGATCACTGTTCTCGAGGGCCTGGAGGCGGTCCGCAAACGGCCTGGCATGTACATCGGTTCCACCGGTGAGCGTGGTCTGCACCACCTGATCTGGGAGGTCGTCGACAACGCGGTCGACGAGAACATGGCCGGCTACGCCACGCGCGTCGAGGTCACGTTGCAGGAGGACGGCGGCGTGCGGGTCGTCGATGACGGCCGCGGCATCCCGGTCGGCATGCACCCGGTGGAGAAGAAGCCCGCGCTCGAGATGGTCATGACGATGCTGCACGCGGGCGGCAAGTTCGACAACGACGCCTACGCGGTGTCCGGAGGCCTGCACGGCGTGGGCGTCTCGGTGGTCAACGCGTTGTCGGTCGCACTCGACGCCGAGATCCACACCGACGGGTTCGTGTGGCGCCAGCACTACGCGCGATCGGTGCCCGGCCCGCTGCGCAAGGGCGAGGCCACCCGGACGACAGGCAGCACGATCACCTTCTGGCCCGATGGTGACATCTTCGAGACCCTCACCTACAACATCGAGACGATCCGCCGCCGCCTGCAGGAGATGGCCTTCCTCAACAAGGGCCTCACCATCATTCTGAGCGACGAGCGCAACGGCGACAGCGCTGCGGCGGAGGAGCCCGACGCCGAGGGCTACGTGGCGAAGGTCAAGGAGTACACCTTCTGCTACCCGGGTGGGCTCGAGGACTTCGTCGCGCACCTGAACAAGTCGAAGGACCCGATCCACAAGAAGTTGGTGTCCTACACCGGCGAGGGCACCGGCCACGCGCTCGAGGTGGCGATGCAGTGGAACTCCGGCTACACCGAGTCGGTCTACACGTTCGCCAACACGATCAACACGCATGAGGGCGGTACCCACGAGGAGGGATTCCGCTCGGCGCTCACCACCACGGTGAACAAGTACGCGCGGGACAAGAAGTTCCTCAAGGAGAAGGACCCGGCGTTGTCGGGGGAGGACATTCGCGAGGGCCTCGCCGCGATCGTGTCGGTCAAGGTCAAGCAGCCCCAGTTCGAGGGCCAGACCAAGACCAAGCTGGGTAACACCGAGGTCAAGTCGTTCGTGCAGCGCGTGAGCAACGAGTGGCTGGCCGACTGGTTCGAGCGCAATCCCATCGAGGCCAAGACCATCGTCAACAAGGCGGTGCAGTCGGCGCAGGCCCGCGCGGCGGCGCGCAAGGCGCGGGAGTTGGTGCGGCGCAAGAGTGTGGGCGAGATCGGCGGCCTGCCGGGCAAGCTCGCCGACTGCCGCTCGACGGACCCGTCGCGCTCCGAGGTCTACATCGTTGAGGGCGATTCCGCGGGCGGCTCGGCGAAGTCCGGCCGCGACTCGATGTTCCAGGCGATCCTGCCGATCCGTGGAAAGATCATCAACGTCGAGAAGGCCCGGATCGACCGCGTCCTCAAGAACACCGAGGTCCAGGCCATCATCACGGCCCTGGGTACGGGTATCCACGACGAGTTCGACGTGACGAGGCTGCGCTATCACAAGGTCGTGCTGATGGCCGACGCCGATGTCGACGGCCAGCACATCCGGACGCTGCTACTCACCCTGCTGTTCCGCTTCATGCGGCCGTTGGTGGAGCAGGGGCACGTGTTCCTCGCCCAGCCCCCGCTCTACAAGATCAAGTGGGGCGGCCGGGGCGCCGAACCGGAGTTCGCCTACTCCGACCGCGAACTGCAGGGGCTCCTCGAGGCCGGCCGCGTGGCGGGCAGGAAGGTGCCCAAGGAAGAGGGCATCCAGCGCTACAAGGGTCTCGGCGAGATGAACGCCAAGGAGCTGTGGGAAACCACGATGGACCCGGCCAACCGGGTGCTGCTGCAGGTCACCCTCGACGACGCCGCCACGGCTGATGAGCTGTTCTCGATCCTGATGGGCGAGGACGTCGAGTCGCGCCGGTCGTTCATCACCCGCAACGCCAAGGACGTGCGGTTCCTGGACGTCTGAGTTCGTCGCCGGCAGGTAACCGCACGATCAGGAGAAGGACCTCGTGACAGACACTCTCGACCCCACGCTGCCGCCGCCGCCGTCGGGTGGCGACCGGATCGAACCGGTCGACATCCAGCAGGAGATGCAGCGCTCCTACATCGACTACGCGATGAGCCCGTCCTCGACCAGCGGCAACGCCCGGCCGACGATCACGCTCATCGCGTAGTCGATGTAGGAGCGCTGCATCTCCTGCTGGATGTCGACCGGTTCGATCCGGTCGCCACCCGACGGCGGC